>CAZMEG010000249.1:0-5719 GCA_964565205.1 uncultured Cytophagia bacterium | reverse complement strand
AAAATTAAAAAATTTTCCGCAGCCTTGAAGGCTTTTCAACGTGCCATCCGATTAAACCCTGATCACTGGCGAAGCTATGTAGGACTTGGAATGGTCTATATGATTCAGCGCCAGTATGGAGTGGCTGTTTCGGCTTTACAAAAAGCCCAGAGCCTGGCACCTCGAGAATTTGATGTAAACTATCGGCTGGCACTGGCTTATGCTTTTTTAAAACAAAAACAGAAGGCGGTGCAAGCGATAAAACTTGCAAAACAAAATCGCCCCTTGAATAAAACAGAACTTCTGGCCGTCAGCCGTATCTTTTTACAGAATGGTATCACCTCGGAGGGCCTCGAATTGTTGAAAAAGGCACAGGCCCTGGACCCTGAAGATCAATCCGTGCTTTTAAACCTTGCCTTTGCTTTGCATCAGATGAACCGTCTTGAAGAGGCAAGAACTTATTATGAGCGAGCCATGCAATTGGATCCGAAGAATTTACCCTGTAAAATTGCTCTGACCATGGTACTCCTAACCCAGAAAGAATCTGAAAAGGCCAGGCAATATGTTCGTCAAATGTTGAACCGTTATTCTATAGCTGAAATCAATAAATACTATCTACCCTTCCAGGGGTTGCCCGGGAGCAAAGAGTTTGCTGAATTATTAAGTGAACCCAATAATTGAATATTCCAGACAACTATTTTATTCACAATGAATCAGTTGATGAGTAATTTCAGATATTATTTATTTTTAATTACATTTATATTATGGAGTTGTACTGACCAAAGCAAAGACGCTTCGCAAATGGCTCTTAATAGCCATAATGTCAGAATTCAATTCATAGATGTGGCCGAAGAAATGGGCATCACAGTGCCAAACATCTGTGGTGATCCGGAAAATCGTTATATCATTGAAAGTCTGGGAGCCGGGGCCGCCTGGCTGGATTATGACGGGGATGGTGACCAGGATTTATATGTGGTAAATGGCGCCACATTTGCCACCCTGCACGACCCTGAGCGACCTGGTAACACCCTGTATCGAAATGATGGGGATCATTTCACAGATGTGACTCGATTCGCCGGGGTCGGTGATAAGGGTTGGGGTATTGGCTGTGCTGTGGGAGATATCGACAACGATGGGGACCCTGATCTTTATGTCACCAATTATGGTCCCAATGTACTTTACCGCAATAATGGCGATGGTACTTTCACCGATATTACTGAAATGGCTGGTGTAGGGGATGAACGCATGGGGGCGAGTTGTGCTTTTGGCGATTACAACAATGATGGTTATCTGGATTTATATGTAACTAATTATGTTCAACTGAATCCGAAAAATCTACCCAACCAGGGCAAACCATGTTACTGGTATGGCATCCCGGTTTATTGCGGACCGGAAGGCCTGATTCCGGAAGCTGATGTTTTGTACAGGAACAATGGCGATGGGACTTTTACCGATGTTTCCCGGAGTTCAGGGATTGCCCATGAAAAGGGTTATGGCCTGGGGGTAATATTTGTAGATTACGATCAGGATGGCGATCAGGACATTTATGTGGCCAACGATTCCAGTCCTAATTTTCTTTTCCGCAATAATGGCGATGGCACCTTCACCGAGGTGGCTCTGGCGGCTGGTGTGAGTCACCGCGGTGATGGTCGCGAGCAAGCTGGCATGGGGGTGGATTTTGGTGATTACGATCAGGATGGCGACCTGGATTTACTGGTTACCAATTTTTCTGATGATTACAACACCCTATATCGAAATGACGGTAACGGTTACTTTTCCGATGTGACGGCTCAATCCGGGTTAAAACATGTTTCCTACCAAACCCTGGGCTGGGGAGCCCACTTTTTTGATTTTGATAATGACGCCGATCTGGATATCTTTGTGGCCAATGGGCATGTCTATCCGCAGGCGGATAATCCTAATACCTATACTTCCTATCACCAGAGAAATCATCTTTATCGTAACAATGGACACGGATCTTTTCAGGAGATTGGCACACAACTGGGATCGGATATGAAAAAAGCCCAGGGAAGTCGAGGGGTTGCCATCAGTGATTTCGATGAAGACGGTGATCTGGATATTTTTATTGTCAATGAAAAAGGCACCCCTAATCTTTTGAAAAACGAGGGGGGAAATCGGCAGCACTGGTTGCGGATCAAATTAATCGGCACCAAAAGTAACCGGGATGGAATTGGTGCACTGGTTAAAATCATTACAGGACAAAAGCACCAGATTCAGGAAGTGCGCCGCAATTCTGGCTATGCCTCAGCCCAGGATGTGCGAGTGCATTTTGGACTGGGTGAGGTTATGCAAGTAGATAAGTTACTCATCAAGTGGCCAAGCGGGCAAAAGCAAGTATTTGAAAAGATAGATGCAGATCAATATATAGTCATAACTGAGGGGAAATCAAAATTTGAGGTGGTGAAGGTGACACCCCATTGAATATGTCGAAATCGGATACAATACCTGGAGTAATGGAATTTTGGAGTCTTGAAGTTTGATTCATAGATAATGTTACTTTATTTTAGCTAACAATTTCAATTTTTCGAGATCAATATGGTTTAGAGCCATTTTGACCCTATTAAGGCTCACATTCTCCCCCTGCACCTCTACCACAAAACGATTGTCCACCACCACCATGTATTTAATTCGTGTAAATTCCCCCAATTGTTCATATCTTTCCAGAGTGGGGTAATTTTTATATCTGGTGGTTCGTTCATACCCATTTTCGATTTCTCGCTCAAAACCGGTATGCATCCAGGCAAGTTCGGGTGGATTCAGGTTTTTTTGTCTGCCCAGATCAATGATATTTATGGTGATGTATTTGTAAATTAACCCACTTTTCGCCACATATTTTCCACTGGCTCTGGTAAACTTTCCCCTAACTTTCAATCGTTGAGCAGTGACCCGGGTGCGTTTCATTCCAGGTAAGTTTTCAGGTAACAGGGCTTTTAAATAGCGATAGTGAACAGGTATGGGGTTTTCCTGTTCAAGATTAGGGCTTCTGTTTTCATAGACAGAGTCCGGTAAGGCATGCTCTTGTACTTCTTCTTTTACTGTTTTAACCTGTTCTTGAGAACTCGACTGGTTGTCTTTTTCCTGTTTTTTTGTACAGGCATAAAAATTAACACTTACCAAAATAATCATCAACCAGACAAGAAAAATATGTTTACCTGGATTAAAAATATTCCCTGTCTGATTTAACACTGTTTTTGTTTTCATAGACTCGGTCAATTTCACTCAGTGCTTTTTTGGCCAGAACTGTAATGTTTTGGTCGCCGACCGTTTCCATCAATTTTTTCAGGACCTGTTTGGCTTCTGCCACATGGAGTGTTCCAAGAGACTGAATAGCCATCTGCTGTAAACTATAGGGGGGCTCTTGAGCTGCTGTAATTAAACGCTGGTGTAATTCCGGGTCTTCTGGAGAACAGTTTTTCCAGGCTTCAAACCCGGCCATGCGCACATGTACATTATATTTTTCATTTGTATATTTCTTAATGTGTGTGACCAGCGAGGCATCCCCAATATTTTTAAAAGCCACAAGACAGGCCATGGTGATTTCATCATACCAGGCCGGTCGATCAAGTTGTTTAATTATGAACTGCTTTTCTACATTCGGAATTTTAGAGAGCGCTACGATGGCAGTAGCCACAACATCGGTATGGGTGTCATTTTGAATGACCTTTTTTAGAATTCGTCTGGCAAATTGAGGGCGAAATGAGGGTAAAGCAAGCACGGCCGCTTTCCGAATCCGATAGTCCGAATCCTTTAGAGCATTTTCTATAAGAGGTTCTGCATTCCTGGTGCGTAAGACACCTAACTGCTGGGCAGCTTCGGCTCGCCAGCCCCAGAAACCATTGCCTGTAATAATGGAATTTAAAACTTGCAGTGTAGCGGAGTGATTGGGGTAGCGTTGTACAAGTTGCCGAAGCGCTCGAATACGTCCTGGTAGGTCATCATGCTGAATTTGATAAATGAGTTCATCCAGTTTTTTCTCAAAGCGAATTTCAGCCACCAGCGCCCCACGCCCGTCAAAACTGACCATGAGTGGCCTCTGCGGGCAGGGTAAAAGATAATGCTCTTCCTCATCTTCCACCCAGATGGTATGGTGGTCTGTACCACTTTTTGTGGCTATGGTAATATCCACTGGCAAAGTGAACAGATCCTGACCCTCTACAATAGGTTGCACCTGCTTGACCAGAAGATCAATTTTTTTAAGGTCTGGAAGATACTTGTAAGAAACTTCAAAAATGGGATGCCCTCCGTCATAAATCCAATCCTCAAAGAACCAGTCCAGATTCCGGCCAGTGGCTTCTTCAATGGCGATTTTCAAATCCTCACTCTCCACATTGGAAAATTCGTGTTTGTGTAAGTAATGGCTCAGCGCCCGGAAAAAGTTTGCGTCACCCAGAACATATCGCAACATATTTAGAATCAGGGCACCTTTTAGGTAGGTGTGTTCTTCGTTGTAAATATCGTCGGGTTTTTCAAAGTAATGGTATTCGAGTGGTCGGATAATATGTTTATTGTGCACGTAATCTAAATACCGGTCCAGCGCCACTTGACGAGTAATAAGAAACTGATCCCGTCCATACGCTTCTTCATCCCAGAGCATCTGCAAATAACTGGCAAAACTTTCGTTCAACCAGATGTAGCTCAAATTACGGCAGGTGAGGTTATCGCCAAACCAGTGGTGGGCTAACTCATGGGAAATAGTGCCTTCATAGGTCCAGAAGTTATGATAACGGTTAAAGTCGGGCGGACCAAAATCATAGGGAGCTTGCCGGGTTCGCAATACCGACCAGCGAAGTCCTGTAACCCCGGTATGTTCCATGGCTCCGATTGCGTAATCCGGTACCGCAACCTGATCGTATTTGTCCCAGGGGAAGGTGTAATTAAATTTTCGCGAAAAAAATTCCACCATGCGTGGGGTGTTCTTAAAGGCATAAGCTCCTTCTTTGAGATGCCCTTTTGGTACCCAGTAGTGCATGGGTATTTTACCAAAAGCAGCAGGAAGATCGCCTTTTTCAAATTCTCCCACATACAGGGCTATCAAATAATTGGCATGAGGTAAGCTCTGCTTCCAGTGAAAAAGACGCTGGTCGTTAGCCAGGTCCCGATTTTCTATGAGCCGACCATTGGAAATGACCACATAAGGTCTGGGTACGGTTACCACCATTTCTGAGGAAAATTTATCGTTCACATCGTTGTAGATGGGGAGCCAGTTGGCATGAAGTCCGCCCTCACCATAGGTGTGAATAAAGTACTGGCCTGGGGTAACCGGATCGGGCATAAAATATAAGCCGGCGTTGGGCTGACAATCATAGGATATCTGGACAGCCAGGGTTTCCTGAGGTGAATAATTTTTGTCCAATTGTACTTCAAGTTTTGAATTCTCCGTGGAAAAGTTTAACCGAGAGATATGAGGGTTTTTTAAAGATACTTTCTTTACATGGAGATTTATGGCATCAAGTGCAAAATGTTTGGTTTTTATAAGAGGATGAAACACGACCGTTGCCGTTCCCATTAATTTTTTCTGTTTAAAATCAAACCGTAGCTCAGCCTTGTAATGGGTGATATCAATACTTCTTTCACGATTAGCATGATAGGTTCCTTCAGGAAGACGTTGTGCCAGAACAAAATTAATCGAAAAAATCAAAACGAAAAGAAAAACCATTACTTTTTTCATTGTTTGACTCCGGTGTTTTTATTTAAAATTTACAAAAATTAATATTACATT
>CAZMEG010000248.1:0-5720 GCA_964565205.1 uncultured Cytophagia bacterium | reverse complement strand
AAGTAATAGAGCCTTTATTGGTCGAAGTAATTCTTTCCTGCAACTGCCCCATCTCGGTGGAAAGGGTAGGCTGGTAACCTACCGCCGATGGCATTCTACCAAGCAAAGCCGAGACTTCAGAGCCAGCCTGAGTGAAGCGGAAAATATTATCGATGAACAACAAAACATCTTTGCCCTCTTCATCACGGAAATATTCAGCAATGGTCAAAGCTGAGAGCCCCACACGCAATCGACAGCCAGGCAACTCATTCATTTGTCCAAATACCAGGCAGGTTTTATTTATTACTCCGGAAGCTTTCATTTCAAGCCAGAGATCGTTCCCTTCGCGCGTGCGCTCCCCCACTCCTCCAAAAACCGAGTAGCCACCGTGTTCGGTAGCAATATTACGGATGAGTTCCATAATTAATACGGTCTTCCCCACACCGGCCCCACCAAAGAGACCTGTTTTACCTCCCTTGGTGTACGGTTCTAAAAGATCGATTACCTTTATACCGGTTTCCAGAATTTCTGAACTGGTATCTAAATCCTGAAATTTGGGAGGATCTCTGTGAATGGGGTAGCGAGTTTTTGCATCTACAGGTCCCAGTTCATCAATGGGATCCCCCAGTACATTTAAGATCCTACCCAGCGTACCGGGACCTACCGGCACTGAAATTGGTTTACCCGTATTTTTAACCGGCATGCCTCGTACCAGGCCGTCCGTACTATCCATGGCCACACAACGGGCTATCTGTTCCCCTAAATGTTGTTCCACCTCCAGAACTAATTTATTACCATCAGGTCGCTGGACCTCCAGAGCTGTTAATAATTCCGGTAAATCACCTTCCTCAAATTTAACATCAACGACAGCACCAATTATTTGAGAAATATAACCATCTTTCATCTTGTCTTTTTACCTCTCCATTTTTAATTAAAATTATGAGCGTAAAGCTTCTGCTCCTCCTACAATTTCAGCAATTTCTTTGGTAATAGTTGCCTGCCGAACTTTATTGTAATATAAAGTTAAATCGTAAATCATCTCTTCGGCGTTGTCCGTAGCCGACTCCATCGCTACCATGCGTGCTCCCTGTTCGGCAGCATAAGATTCCAGTAAAATACGCCAGATTTGAATGTTCAAATTTTTTGGACATATCTCATCCAGAATTTTTTCTGGTGAAGGTTCATAAAGATAATCCACAGGATATTTTTCATACTCTGGTAGTTGTGGTTGAATGGGTAGTAACTGTTCTACAACTACCCTCTGTACAGCCGCAGACTTAAACTCATTGAAAATTACAAATACCCTATCGAGTTCTTCTTTCAAATATAATTGTTGTATCCTTGAGGATATTTCCACCGCGTGATCAAATTTCATACGATCGAAAAAGTTGGTGTAGCGCTCGAGGATATTATATTTTCTACGGGAAAAATGATCATAGCCCTTTTTGCCAATGGCAATAAGACTTACCTGAACCTCAGACGGTTGATTTTCGATCTCCTGGCGTGTACGACGAATTACATTAGAGTTAAAACTACCACAAAGCCCACGATCTCCAGAGACGACCACATAACAGACATTTTTAGGTTCTCGCACCGTAAGTAGTGGATGTAATTGCCGATTGGTTTTAGCCGCTACATGGGAGAGAAGTTGACCGAGACGAAAAGAATAAGGACGGGCGTTAAGCAGTTGTTCCTGTGCTTTTCGTAATTTGGCCGCAGCCACCATTTTCATGGCTTTTGTAATTTGTTGCGTGCTGCGAACACTATTAATTCTCCTTCGGATATCACGTAAAGTCGCCATCAGCTTTCCACCGAAAATATTTTCATGAATTCGTCAGCTACCCGGGTTAATTTTTGTCGAAGATTGTCATCGAGCTCTTTCTTTTCAGCAATCTCTTTCAAAACATCCGGATGGTTGGACTCCAGAAACTGGTAATATTCCTGTTCCAGACGTTTGATATGTTCCACAGGAATTGGATCGAGATAACCATTGACTCCAAGAAAGATGATAGCAATTTGTTTTTCCACAGGTAACGGCGCATATTGATCTTGCTTGAGAATCTCTACCATACGTTGACCTCGGGTAATTTGCGCCAGGGTAGCCTTGTCCAGATCGGAACCAAATTTTACGAATGCTTCCAGGTCTCTGTACTGAGCCAGGTCCAATCGTAAACGCCCGGCTACCTGTTTCATGGCTTTAATCTGGGCATTTCCACCGACACGGGATACTGAAAGTCCCACATTAATAGCAGGTCGTACGCCTGCATAAAACAGGTCTGATTCCAGATAAATCTGACCATCGGTGATGGAAATCACGTTCGTAGGAATGTAAGCGGAAACGTCACCAGCCTGGGTTTCGATAATGGGTAACGCAGTGAGTGATCCTCCACCCAGATCATCATTTAGTTTTGCAGCTCGCTCAAGTAAGCGTGAATGTAGATAAAAAACATCACCAGGATACGCTTCGCGTCCCGGCGGACGTCTGAGTAACAGTGATAACTGACGGTAAGCCCAGGCGTGTTTGGACAGATCGTCATAAATTACCAGGGCATGTCTGCCGTTATCTCTGAAATATTCTCCCATGGCACAACCACTGTACGGAGCGATGTACTGCAATGGGGCGGGATCGCTTGCGGTGGCCGAAACCACGATGGTGTAATCCAGGGCACCATATTCTTCCAGGGTCTTCACTACTTTGGCCACACTTGAAGCTTTTTGCCCGATGGCCACATAAATACAAAATACATCGGTATCTCTCTGATTGATGATGGTATCGATAACCACGGCGGTTTTTCCGGTCTGCCGGTCGCCGATGATCAACTCTCGCTGTCCCCGGCCAATGGGAATCATCGAGTCGATAGCTTTCAAGCCGGTTTGTAAAGGCTCTTTTACCGGGCGCCTTTGAATGACACCCGGCGCCTTGCGTTCCAGAGGTAAAAACTGCTTGGCTTCCACCGGACCTTTACCATCCAGAGGTTGACCCAGAGGGTTCACCACCCGGCCAAGCAATTCTTCGCCTACCGGCACCTGTAAAATACGGCCGGTACGCTTCACGATATCCCCTTCTTTAATATGGTAATCTTTTCCAAACAGTACACAACCTACGTTATCTTCTTCCAGGTTCAAAGCCATACCGTACAAATGACCGGGGAACTCGATAAGCTCGGCTGCCATGACCTTTTCCAGACCATAAATTCGAGCAATACCATCCCCCACCTGAACCACTTCACCCACCTCTTCCAGATTGATGGTCTTTTCAAAACTTTCAATCTGTTTTTTAATAATCGAGGTTATTTCATCAGGACGAATTTCCATCCTCTTCAAATGCCTCCATTTAAATTAAATCAATTTTGAATCTTCTGTTAATTGTTGCTTTAAACGATTTAATTGACTTGCAATGCTGCCATCATAAATTTGACCGTCCACCTGAATAATCAAGCCACCCAAAATATCCGGGTTAGTCTTTACCCTTAATTGTACTTCAGCACCAAATTTTTGATTTAATACTTTTTTCACTCTATCAACGGATTGGTTATCCAGAGGTATAGCAGTAATTGTTGTAGCACGAATACGTTTGTAGTAATGATCATAGAGCTTTTCAAACTCTTGTGCCACTATTGGAAATATAGTTTGACGGTTCTTTTTTAATAAAACCAGAAGAAAATTAAAGAATAAATTGGAAACCCTATCCTGAAATAATTTTTCAATGGCAGCAATTTTTTGTTTTTTACTTATTTGCTGAGAATTTAGGAAAAATTCAAAATTACGATCATTTTGAACATAATCACTGAAAAATTCCACTTCCTGACGAATTTTTTCCAGAATATTCTTCTCCTTTGAAAGCTCAAATAATGCCCGGGCATATCGTCTTGCCAGAATATTCTCCTTCAATTACTGCACCTCCGCAATTTTTTCCAGCGATTCCTCAATTAAATCCAGATGATCATCTTTGGTCAGAGATTTCCCAATTAATTTGGAAGCCATCATAATAGACAATTCCACCGCCTGTTTTTTAATTTCTTCGATGGCTTTCTCCCGTTCCAGGGCAATTTCTTTTTTAGACCGCTCAAGCAACATGTTAGCCTCTGCCCGGGCTTTCTCAATGATTTCTTCTTTCGTGGTCTCCGCAGTTTTTCGGCTTTTTGCGATGATTTCCTGGGCCTCTTTTCGTGCTGCTTCCAGGATCTCGCGCTGTTTTTCCATGGCTTGCTCCGATTCTTTTTGCGCCGCTTCCGCTTTTTCCAGAGCTTCCTTAATGCGCCGTTCTCGCTCCTCTAAGGTCTGAAGAATGGGACCCCAGGCAATTTTTTTCAAAACCAGCATCAATAAAATAAAAGTAAGAGCGGTCCAAAAAAGTGTACCTGGATCAGGATTCATCAAGTTCATATCTTTTCCTCACTTTTTGAATTATACGGCTGGAGTTTTCAGACTTAATAAAAAGCAGATCACCAGAGCAAGGAGTGCCACACCCTCGATCATGGCTGCAGTAATAATCATGGCTCCTCGAATATCTCCAGCAGCTTCAGGCTGTCTGGCAATGCCTTGCATTGCGGCACTGGCTAATCTACCAATACCATAAGCACCACCGATAACTGCAATACCTGCACCAAAACCGGCCGATAAAAATGCTAAAGCAATATCTGACATTTAGACCTCCTTATTTTAGTTGGTTAATCAGTAAATAATTGATTTTCTCATTATTAATGTTCCTGATATATTGCCATACTAATAAATACGGCTGATAAGATAGTAAAAATGTAAGCCTGAATTAAGGCTATTAATACTTCCAGCAAGCTTACAAACAAAATACCTCCCAGAGTCACACCACCTATAATCCAGTTTCTAAAAGTAAAAATTAGACTCATTAGCGCGAAAATCACCACGTGTCCTGCTATCATATTTGCAAATAGTCGGATAGCCAGAGCCACATGCTTAGTAAGTAAACCGATAATCTCAACCGGGATCATCAAAGGCAAAATAAACAGTGGTAAATCGGGCGGTATAAATCCTTTTAAATAACCAAATAAGCCATGACTGCGTATACCAGCAATTTGAACCATAATAAAAGTCAAAATTGCCAGGGAGGCCGTTACACTAATATTTCCGGTAGCCGTAGCCCCCATCGGTACTAACCCTAACAAATTGCAGGTCAGAATAAAAAAGAAGGCGGTTAAGAGATAAGGGGCATACTTTCTACTTTGTTTACCAAGATAAGGCTTTAAAATGTCTTCCTCAAGATAACTTATTAAAAATTCAAAAAAGTTGGCAAGTCCTCGCGGTACCATCTGAGGACGTCTAAAAGCGACACCAAAAATGGCAATCAATATCAGTGAAGCAAACCACATCATCACCACATGTTTGGTAATAGAAATATCATAACCCATTACATGAATCTGGGGCAAATGTATTTCACCTAATAGTGGTAATTCAAGAGTATTGGAATCTGTAATATGGTGCATTATAAATTCCGCTCCAACCTTTTCGTGTTTAGCCCCTTCCTCGCCTGTTGTCAATAGCAGCGAACTTATCATTACACCCTCTTTTTACGTTAAAGCTTTTTTCAATTTTAATTCTTTTTGAATATAGCGCACTTCAAAAATTTGCAAAGTTATATAAAATCCTACCAGTGAAATAACAAAACCCGTGAAAGGTATCCGGGTAAATTTCCAGATTAGAAACATGGTAATAAGTAGAAATAAAAATCTTAATCCCATCCCACCCAGTATAACAGAATAAAATAC
>CAZMEG010000247.1:0-5763 GCA_964565205.1 uncultured Cytophagia bacterium | reverse complement strand
TCAGTTGATAAATGGTAATTTAAAAGCTGAAGGGCTGTCTAAATTTTGAAAACATTAAAAAGCGAAAATTGCCACTTATAACAAAAACACGGTAGAATGATATTAAAACACATAAACAAAGATGGCGCTATTGGTCTCTTTGCCCCCGCTTTGCATGCCTTTTTGTAAAAAATATTTTTTAATTTTGTGAGCTGTTTCACTCGATTCGGCCTTCCAGTGGCACCAGGTTAAAGGGTTTCCATGCCGGGCTTTACTATCAAGTGGGTCCTCCGTGATCCCGATAGTCCATTTGGAGTATTCCCCTCCAACTAATTGTTCAATCTGGGTTTTGATGATTTCTTCTGATGCCATATCAAGATGCAAATTTGTAATTGTTTTTAACATTTTTCTTATGATGCTTTATTTTGCAATTTTTGTGCCTTTAATTTTCTAGATTGAAGAAAAATATGCGGGCAACCCAACCCAGCAAAATAAAAAATACATTAATATAAATTACCACAAAATATCTACATTGCTGAAAATGAATTGAATTTTACCAAAAGTTAAAAGAACAAAGTAAAAATTAATCACTTGATTTTCTGTTCTTCCATTTGTATTTATAATCTAATTCTTATGGAGTACAGGATGATTGAAATTTAATTCCAATAATTCAGCACCCCATCAATTCATTATGAATAATAAAGTAAGGAAATCCATGTCAGAGCCACTTCAAATAACTTCGGTTAAAATAGTAAAAGAGAATTTAATTCAGATTGAATTTTCTCACGATGCCATTTTGCTTCAACCTAAAGACATTCAAATTTATGGCGATTTTATAATAAAGAAAATACGAAAAGAGGCCAACAGGTTATTTTTATTTACCAGCCAGTTAGATTTCCGCAAAAACTATTATATAGCCATAAAAGATAAAATTAAAAAACCGGTAGACCCTGGAGCTCTTTTGGATCAAATCTATTCTGACAAATCTCTTGGCTATTCCATTGAAGGCGATCAAATGGTTTTCAGACTGTTTGCTCCGCGAGCTAACCGGGTAAAGCTTATTTTGTTTGAAAATCATAGTGATACAGAAGGTCAAGAATATGAAATGCAATCAGATAAAGATGGAGTTTGGGAAATTGCTCTACCCGGTCCCCTGGGGGGGAAATATTATGGGTATAAAGTAGCGGGTCCACAGGACCCCACCGAATTATTCCAGCCTGACAAGACTATTGCCGACCCCTATTCCCGAGCCGTATGCACAAAAAATACATTTCTCCATGAAGCAAAAAGCATAATTATTAAAACGGATGACTATGATTGGGAAGGGGATACTCCTTTGAATTACGGCTGGAAAGACCTCATCATTTATGAAATGCATGTTCGTGATATGACGGCACACCCTTCGGCTCTGGCTAAGGAAAAAGGCACCTATCACGGATTGCTGGAGCCTCAAACCCGCGGCGGACTCAATCATATCAAGGAACTGGGAGTGAATGCTGTGGAGTTGCTCCCCTGCCAGGAATTTGCTAACATAGAAATTCCTTACCAGGTGGAAGTTAATGGAGAGGTAAACACATGGAATCCTTACAGTCAAAATCACTGGGGCTATATGACCTCTTATTTCTTTGCTCCTGAATCTTATTATGCCAGTGGAGGTAATTTAAAAACCGGAGAATTTTCCGGGATTGAAGGAAATCAGGTGCGGGAATTTAAAGACATGGTTAAAGAATTTCACCGGGCCGGCATAGCGGTCATTATGGATGTGGTCTACAACCACGTTTCCCATTACGATTTAAATCCACTAAAACTTATCGATAAAAAATATTACTTTCGTCTGGATTCAGATCTTAATTTTACTAACCTCAGTGGATGTGGAAATGACTTCAAAACAGAACGGCCCATGGCCCGGCGACTCATTCTTGATAGCATCAAATTCTGGCTGGAAGAATATCATATCGATGGCTTTCGTTTCGATCTCGCAACAATGATCGACTGGGAAACCATAGAGCAGATCATCGAAATGGCGAAAAAAATCAATCCGCATGTCATCCTAATTGCTGAGCCCTGGGGCGGGGGTAAATACGACCTGGCTGGTTTTTCTGAACGAGGGTGGGCAGCCTGGAATGATCTTTTTAGAAATGGGGTGAAGGGTGAAAATCCTTTTAATGGTCTCGGTTGGATTTTTGGGCACCTCTGGGGCGGCAATCACTTCGATACTATAACCAATTTTGTAAAAGGCACTTTACGCTCCCAGGGTGGGCCTTTTATCTTGCCCGAACATTCAGTGAATTATCTGGAATCCCATGATGGTTACACGCTGGGCGATTTTATTCGCCTGGGCGCCGGAGAGGTTAAACCCGATGAACGTATTACGGACCTAACCAAACACATAACATTAACACCACGCCAGCTACAATTGCACAAATTAGCGGCAACTTTTTTGCTCACCAGTCAGGGCATGGTCATGATTGGTGAAGGCCAGGAATTTGCCCGCAGCAAGGTCATTGCACCCACAAATGCTCCCGATCCCGATGTGGGTAAACTGGATCATAATTCTTACAATAAAGATAACGAAACCAACTGGCTCAATTATGAGCATATAGAAATTAATCGGGAGCTTTTTGATTTCTACCAAAAATTGATTGCTCTAAGAAAGCAGCATCCAGCTTTCAGGAGAACGCCTCCAGAAAAAATTCAATTTCTAAAGAGCGACAGCGAATTTTCGCTGGGATTCTGGTTGGCCAAAGAATATTCCAAAGATTCAAAAAGCTTTGTGGTTCTTTTAAATGCCAATCCAGAAAAACAGGTTACATTTTCATTGCCGGAGGGCACATGGCGGAAAGTGGTAGATTCACATCGTGCCGAGCTTTATGAATTTGGTAATCCTCTGAAACAGCAAGCTGTTTTACCCCCTGCTTCCGTTATGATTTTGACCCAATGAATAAAAATGCCCCTGGTTCATTTCTTCATTTTTGCGTTTTTGAGTTTCGTTTACGGGTTTCTACTTACTCTTCTGGTTACCAGCCAGTTTGATGAAAGAGTGGCTTTGAGTTTGCCCCTATCTTTTGCTACGTTTTCGTTTGCATTTCTCCCGTCTTTATTTTTTGACTTTCCATTATTTCCCTGGTTGACATGCATTACACTGGCTATTCTTCTGATTGTTATCTTAATTAGTTATAATAACAAGAAAATAAATTCTTTACTCCTTCTCAAAAGATACTCTCAAATGAATAAATTAGGGATTTTGATTTACCTGTTCATTTTTATTCATTTACTCATTCAGCAAATATTAATTCCATTTTACGGTCTGGGAGCCATTCCGGGTGACTGGTTTGGTCACTATCGCTTGACTCGCGAATTTTTAACCCATGAAATAAATGCTTTTCCGCTGAGATTACCCCTTTATCAATTTTTACAGGGATTTTATCTGTCCATAATTGGCCGTAAATCATTTGGAGAGGATTTTTACAGCTTTCAATTAATTCAAGTTCTGGTGAGTTTTAGTTTTTTCCCAATTGTGAATTTGTTTGCAAAAGAACTTTTTCAGAATAAAAGACACTGGTCAATTGTTTTACTCACTTCCCTGTTACCCTATATTCTAATTCAAGCGTTGATTCCCTGGCCCAAAATGCTGGCATCCATCTATGTTCTGCTAGCCTTTTATTTTTATATAAAATCCAGACGTTTTCCCGATGAACCCAGAAATTTCTGGCTTACGGGACTATTTGGAGGACTTGCCATTTTAAGTCACTGGCTGGGGTTGGTTTATTTTATGAGCATTGTAATTGATTTTATCTGGCAGGCCCGCAGACGTGGTTTAGCGAAAAAATTTATCTGGCAAAAAATCTTACAATGGGCTGGCTTAATCTTAGTTCTTTTACTACCCGTTTATTTGTGGGGTCTGGTAAAGTTTGGCTGGAGAGCTACTATTCTGGCAAATTTATCTATTCTACAAAAAAGTGGATATGACCTGTTTGATTACCTGCTTGCTCGCATTATTAACTTTTTCTCTACGTTTTTCTTTCCGCTTTCACTATTCATTGGCTTTGTTCGTGAGTTGCCACGGTTGGGAATCCACTGGCTGGGTCTGGTGGACCTTTCATCCAGATGGATTTCACAATATCTGGGCTTTCTTCCCGGCAATTTCACAATCTCATTAATGACTTTTTGGGGATTCCATTTGTGGAAAAATAAATTTGTGAAAAAACAAATAAACCGTTTAATGCAAAAAATGGAAGCCCTGTGGCCCGGAGCAATAATTTTTACACTTGCGAGCATTTTAATCATGATTTTAGTTCAGCCGGGCCCCATAACATCCGGAGTAGCTTTAACCGGTTTAATCCCGTCGGTTGTGTTAGGTTTTTTAATATTTGCTCATAATCTATCTAAACAGAGTAGCTGGATGTTTTATGTATTTTTTGAATCTCTTGCAATGTTATTTTTCTGGCAGATTTTGTTACATATTTTGAGTCAAAAATTTCAAATAGCAGAGCAATTTAAAGATCCGGCATTGTTGCAAATAAAAGAAGTTTTAAGCTATAAACAGGATTTTAATCTGATTTTTTTGCACGATATTTTTAAACCCATGATTCATTTCGTGCTTGGTTGTGCGGTACTGATGCAGGTCAGTTTTTTAATTCTAATTAAAAATTTTTGTAAGCCTATCTAATTTAATAAAAAAACCTCCAGTGAGTGCGAATAGGTGTAGAGCGAAGAGGCCTCGCCGGACTCATTCCAACAAATTAGGGTCTGTTTGTTCCCGGTGTGGATGCCCTCGGACTAGATTTTTTGAAATTTTCGGCAACCTCATAAAAAACGCAAAATCGAAAAACAATCCTCGTTTGTTCTATTTTCCCTGAAACCTTGGGGGACGCTTTTCCAGGAATGCTTTTACACCTTCCATGAAATCCTGGCTCTTTTTTACAATTTCAACCTGGGTTTTCTGTTCTTCTTCTAACTGTTTTTCAAGGGTACTGGAAAAGGATTTTTGCAACAAAATTTTTAATTTACCTATGGCAAATGTAGGACCGTTGGCTAATTTATTTGCAAGAGTCATGGCCGTTTTATCTAATTCCTCATCTGGCACTACCTGATTTACCAGGCCCAATTGCAACGCTTCCCGGGCATCCAGGATTTCTCCGCTTAAACATAGCTCCAGGGCTTTGGCCCATCCGACAATTCTCGGCAATAAAAAGGTGCCGCCGGTGTCAGGGATCAAACCAATTTTAATGAATGCCTGGCTAAATTTGGCTGATTGTCCCGCTATACGAAGATCACAACATAAAGCCAGGTTAAACCCTGCGCCGCTGGCATGCCCCTGAATGGCAGCGACCACTGGCTTTGGTAGTTTAGTGATGGATAGGGCAAACCGGTGGATTTTTTTTAAAGGTTCCTGGAAAAATTGTTCCGGCTTTTTTGCGGCAAGATATTCCTGCATGGCCTGAATGTCTCCACCAGAACAAAAATGGTTCCCTGCACCTTTAATTACAATTGCTCGTATGGTATCTTCTTTTTGACAGGTATTCAGTGCATGAGTAAGTTCATCGATCATGGCCTCATTGAGGGCATTAAGGCGTTGCGGTCGATTTAAAGTAATCTGCGCTATTTTGTCCTTGCGTTGTAGAATGATATTCTGATAGTTCAACTGTTAATCCTCCTTATTTGTTAAAACAAAGTGTTAAAAAAGTCAGAACTAACCGAACGCTTCGACTCCCCTCAGCATTCGGTTGAAAGGTAATTATTTCAAAAAGACGAGACGTCTCACCTGCTGAAAATGATTCTGTA
>CAZMEG010000246.1:2690-5771 GCA_964565205.1 uncultured Cytophagia bacterium | reverse complement strand
ACCCACCACAGCAAAGCGCGAGGCCGGGTGAGGAAATTTTTCATAGGCTGCCCCCGTGCCTTTACTTATTACAGGAAAACTCACCCGGGTGATGACTTCATTTTCGTTAAGCGCCGTCTCAAATAAACCTTTGAAGAAATCATCGGCAGAGATAGTGCGGGTGCCGGAAGGTCCGGTGGCTTCGATTTGAGCGCCTAAAGCGAGAACCAGGGCCGGGTAGTCGGCGGCTGGATCGGCATGGGCCAGACTACCCCCGATGGTGCCCCAGTTTCGTACCTGAGCATCCCCGATTAAACTGGCTGCCTCTGATAACACCGAACAATTCTTTTGTACTACATCAGAAGTTTCCACCGTGTGATGAGTAACCAGAGCACCAATATGAAGTTGGTCCCTGTCTTTTTTAATTTCCTTAAGCTCGTTTATGCCCGAGATGTCGATTAAGGTTTTGTAAGAACTGAGTCGTAATTTCATAGAGGGAATCAGGCTGTGCCCTCCAGCTAATAATTTAGCTTCTGAGCCGTGTTTTGCCAGAAGGGAGGCGGCTTCCTGAATTGAACTGGCTCGCACATATTCAAAACTGTAAGGTATCATCATCAAACTCCTTGCTAAATTAACGTTTCGGGTTTATTACATTATTTGCCATTACCGTGAATGGCTCGCCACACACGTTCAGGCGTCAGTGGCATCTGAATGTCACGTACACCAAGATGCCAAAGGGCATCAATTACGGCATTTACCACGCAGGCTGTGGAGGCGATGGTACCGGTTTCACCAGCTCCTTTCACTCCGAGAGGATTATCCGGACAGGGAGTGATGGTGCGATCCACCTCAAACATGGGAAGATCGTCAGCCTTAGGGATAGCATAGTCCAGAAGACTGCCGGTGAGAAGCTGGCCGCTTTCATCATACACAGCCCCCTCCAGCAAGGCCTGCCCGATGCCCTGGGCAATGCCGCCGTGTACCTGACCGTCCACGATCATAGGATTGATGATGTTACCGACATCATCGACGGCAACATAACGCAAGATTTTCACCTTGCCGGTATCAGGATCCACTTCCACTACCGAAATGTGGGTACCAAAAGGAAAGGTGAAATTTTTTGGATCCCAGAAAGCGTTATCTTCCAGACCCGGTTCCAGGTCTTCAGGGTAGTCGTGAGGCACGTAAGCGGTGAGGGCAATGTCACCGAAGCTCACAGCTTTATTGGTACCCTTCACCACAAATTGGCCTTCTTTGAATTCAATATCATCCTCGGAAGCCTCAAGTTTATGGGCGGCAATCTTTCTGGCTTTGGCTTTAATTTTTTCCAGAGCCTGGTAAATGGCACTTCCGCCCACAGCCACACTCCGTGAACCATACGTTCCCATACCAAAGGGAATTTGAGCGGTATCGCCATGTACCACCTCCACATCATCGATGGAAATGCCCAGTCCATCGGCGACGATCTGCGCGAAGGTGGTTTCATGACCCTGTCCGTGGGCATGGGAACCGGTGTAAACGGTCACCTTACCGGTAGGATGTACACGAATGCTGGCTGCTTCAAACAATCCTGCCCGGGCACCAATGGCCCCGGCTACCTTGGAGGGGGCAATGCCACAGGCTTCGATATACGAGGAGAACCCGATGCCGATGAGACGTCCCTGATTGCGGGCTTTTGCCTGTTCATCCCGCCACTTTTTGTAATCGAGAATTTTCAGTGCTTTGTCCAGGGCGGCTTCGTAGTTGCCGCTATCGTAGGTCATAACAACCGGAGTCTGGTAGGGAAAGGCATCGGACGGAATGAAATTTTTGCGCCGCAATTCTGCCGGGTCCATGTTCAGTTCATGGGCAGCGGTCTCCACCAGTCGCTCCACCACAAAGGTAGCTTCCGGTCTACCCGCGCCTCGATAGGCATCCACCGGAGTGGTGTTGGTGAATACGCCTGTGGTTTGCACATAAATATGTTTGGTCTTGTACTGACCCGTAAGCAGGGTTCCGTACAACCAGGTGGGCACGCCTCCGGCAAAGGTGGAAAGGTAAGCCCCAAGATTGGCGATGGTCTTTACCCGTAAGGCTAAAATGTTGCCATCTTTATCAAGTCCCAGTTCAGCAACGGTGTGGTGGTCGCGTCCCTGGGCATCGGCCATGAAGCTTTCACTCCGTTCGGCTGTCCATTTTACCGGCCGACCAATTTTACGTGTGGCCCAGGCGCAGATGATTTCTTCCGCATAGTGAAAAATTTTACTACCAAATCCACCGCCCACATCAGGTGAAATGACCCGTACCTTATGCTCCGGGATCCCCAGTACAAAGGCACAGAGCAACAGGCGAATCACATGAGGATTCTGGGAACTTGTGTACAGAGTCAATTCGTCTTTGGCAGGATCGTAAGAACCAATCGCTGAACGAGGCTCGATAGCATTGGGGATGAGTCTTTGATTGATAAATTCCAGTCTGGTAATGTGGTCAGCTTTACTCATAGCTTCATCGGTGGCAGCCTTGTCGCCCAGTTCCCAGACAAAGGAAATATTATTAGGTGCCTCATCGTGAACTAACGGCGCCCCCGGTTCAATTGCCTTGGCAGCATCGGTTACAGCAGGAAGAGGTTCATAATCTACTTCTAATAATTCAGCCGCATCTTTAGCACTGTAACGACTTTCAGCGATTATCACAGCCACCGCATCCCCCACATGGCGAACTTTCCCTACCGCCAGAGGTGGATGCGGGGGTTCCTTCATGTCTTCACCGATTTGCCAGCCGTTTGGAACCGAACCGACACCATCTTTTTGCATGTCTTCCCCGGTAAAAACTGCCACCACACCTTTCTGGGCTTTAACTTTTGATGTGTCAATTTTTTTTATTTTCGCATGAGCATGGGGGCTTCTTACGATGTAAGCATAAGTCATATTGGGTAAAACGATATCATCGGTGTACGTCCCTTTACCGGTAAGAAAGCGACGATCTTCCTTGCGCTTTACAGCAGTGCCAATGTATTGTCCCATTTTTTGACCTCCCTAGGTTTTTAAATTCGAAATACGAAACACTAAATTCGAAACAATATCAAAATTCAAAATTATAAAAACTGAAACTATTTACTTTTTT
>CAZMEG010000246.1:0-2680 GCA_964565205.1 uncultured Cytophagia bacterium | reverse complement strand
GCTCTGTGGCTTCTTGAATAAGCTTTTTACGTTCGTTTTCTAATTCAATGTCATCCTGCGTATCAACTAATCTTAGCCAATATCGGCTCTCTTTTGATTCTTTGCGACAAATTTTAATTCTGTTAAGAAAGTCTTTCTTACTTAATGCCTCATTGGCCTCTATATAATTTGATCCCACTGAACCAGAAGCTCTTATCACCTGTTTTCCATCTTCTATATTTGCCAATGTCTTGTGTAATTTTTTTACAAATGCTCGAACATTCATTGCAAAAACTAATGTACGGTCCTCCAAATCATATTGTTTTGAATTTTGAGTTTTATTCATTTGGATTTGTTTCGAATTTCGTATTTAGGATTTCGTGTTTAGTCAAATCATTTGTGCTGCCTTCTGCACAGCTTTCACAATATTGTGGTATCCTGTGCAACGGCAATAATTTCCCTCCAGAGCATGGCGAATTTCATCTTCAGTGGGTTTGGGATTATTTTTGAGCAAATCGTAAGCAGAAAGGATCATTCCTGGTGTGCAATATCCACATTGCAAACCATGTTCTTCATGGAAAGCCTGTTGAATGGGGTGCAACTCACCATTTTTAGCCAAACCTTCGATGGTGGTAATCTCCCGGCCATCCGCCTGGACAGCAAACATGGTGCAGGATTTGGTGGAAACGCCATCCACCAGCACAGTACAGGCGCCACATTGACTGGTATCACAACCTATATGGGTGCCGGTGAGTCTTAACTGGTCGCGTAAAAAGTGTACAAGTAGTACACGCGGTTCGACCTCGGCTTCATGCTGAACCCCATTCACGGTGACTTTAATGGTTTGGGCCATGTTTCCCTCCGTTTAGCTTTGGTTTCCGATGAAATAAAAATTGATTTTCATATTAAACAAAATGGAAATTAGGAATGTTTAACAGTTAATATGAAAGCAAATTTTAAAAATTTTACGAATTATTCAGGTTAAGAAATGATTCGTTAGATATTATAAATATTTCTTAAAAAAAGTCAAGGAAATTGTTACTTAAAAACGATAATACCATTGCAATTGTGCCCAGTTGGCATCGCCATCAGAACCATCTTGAAAATCATCTACGAAGCGTGTGAATTCTAAACCGATTAAAAAGTTTTTTAGAGTTGGAGGGCGGTACCAGATACCGCTGGTAAAGGTTTTTGCACGTCGCAAACCACCATTTACACCAATACCCGAAATCACCCCGTCATGAGATTCCACTTCTACGATACCAAAAATTTGATAGACCCACAGGTGGCGACTCAGATAAAGTTTAAGTTCGTTGATAGTTCCCCAGGCATCGGCTTCATCGATACGATTTCCTTCTTTAACCAGAGAGGTGGCACCACTCTCAAAACCAGCAGCCAGATCCTGACCAAAGTAGCTACTTCCACGTATTGAGAGATGTCCACTGACAACTTTACCATCAGCATCTCTTCTTGGAATAACCGGGATCGTATATCGAAATTCCAGGGCCCGTGTGTGGTATTCTCCCCGGGGTGTGGTAATTCCATCCCCTTTCTGACCAAAGTCTTTTTCATTCCAGACGCCGGCAATCTCAATAGCTAAAGGTGAATCAAAAAGACCCTCGAAACCGGCGATAGCGGTAGGTACCACACCCAATTTATTGGTGCTAAATCTTAAAACGCCCATAATTTCCGGAAGACCGCTCAACTCCCCTTGATTTACGGGTCCATCGGTGGCAAATACTCCAGAAGTGGAAGTTAGAATTGCGCCGGTAAGTTCTAAAGTAAAATCTTTCTTGGGGAAAGCCCTACCGAGAAAATTGTGCGTCAAGGCTACGTGTGTAGTGTTACGATAATAGGTTCCCCTCACCCAATCCACATATAACCCCCCATCTAAAAAATAATTTCCGTAAGGTGTAAACCAACTGCCAAATCGCAAGGTAGTATTTGGCCAGGTAAAAAACACACTGCCGACATGAAACCGTGGAGCCTGGGAATTGTCGTTAGCCGTGGTAAATGTACCCGTAGTGTTACCAAAGGCGTAACCATCCATACTGAATACCGCTGAGGTTTGAGCCCCTAACCATTTTGGTCCGGTTATGATAAAGGTCAATCGGGACTCCCGCCATGAAAGCAGAAATGTATTTAATTCCTGTTCTTTCCCATTTATAGGATTGACAGCATTATTTTTTGTCGGGAAAGCCATAATCGGGAACGTACCCTGGATAAGTCCGAGGTTTTTATCGCTTGCTATGGCATCTACTTTAATGTGGCCGCTAAATTGAAATTTTAATCCAAAAGGCGTTTTAATATAAGTTTTATCTTCTGCTTCCTGCATGCGCTTTTCCAATTCGGTATATTTTTCCCTCAATATGGCTAATTCTTCTTTTAAGACCGCCGACTCTGAATGTGCTTCAGCCAGGGCTTTTTCCAGGGTCTCGATTCTGGCAAGAAGTGCTGCCTTCATACGCAGGTTTGACTTTTTTTCCGTTTCTTTATCACTCGCCAGACAGGTTACAAATGAAAAGACTAAAATCAAAAAAAGGCTGAAATGGCTTATGAATTTTTTCTTATCCATTGCACTCTCCTTGAATTTAGTAGTTAAAATTAGAATCTGGAACTTACGAAAATTATTTTATAACCTGGTTAATTCACAAACTTAAATCCCAAATGAACAAATCCCAAATCCCAGAATGAATAGGCA
>CAZMEG010000245.1:0-5813 GCA_964565205.1 uncultured Cytophagia bacterium | reverse complement strand
ATAGTACAGTAATCTTTGCCTGTACTGTGGGTTCCGAAAATAATTGAAACATTCGCCAACCTTTTCTAACAGCTTTTGTAATTAAAGGTAGAGTTATTAATTAAAAATTTAAAATTAACTAAATCATCAGGAGGTTTATTATGGAGAGGCAAAAGTCATTATTTGGCGGCGCAAGAGGTAAATTACTCATCGCCGTGGCCGCTCTGGCCGTCGTTTTAATCATTATTTTTTCCTTAACTTCTTTTCCACCTTCTAAAAAAGATGTGACCGGTACCATTGGTGGAGCGGAGAGGGCTAAAAGATATCGTGCTGAACAGATTAAAGATGTCGACGTACTGTTAGAAAATGCTGAACTTCAACCAATTATTCAGAGCGATGAATTTCAAAATTTAATTCAGAATGAAGAATTTCAAAAGCTGGCTCGAACAGAATCTTTTCAGGCGCTTTTGCGGAATGAAGGTTTTTATAATTTACTGCGCAACGAAGAGTTTCAATCTTTACTGCGCAATGCTGAATTTGAGAGTTTACTTCGCAATGCAGAATTTCAGTCACTTTTACGCAATGCAGAATTTCAGAGCTTGCTGAGAAATGAAGGCTTTCAGAGTTTATTGAGAAATGAGCAGTTTGATAATCTTATGCGGACGGCCTTGTTACGAAATGCCGAGTTTTCCAGTTTATTGCGCAATGAAGAGTTTCAGAACCTGATGCGCAATGCAGAATTTACCAGCATGATGCGTAATGAACAAGTTCAAAATCTAATGCGTACGGCTGACTTTGAAAACTTGATGCGGAACGAAGAGTTTCAGAGTCTGCTGCGTAATGCCAATCTGGAAGGCTTACTGCGAAATGAATCTCTGGGTAATCTGATGAGGAATGCTTCTTTTCAATCTCTGATGCGCAATGCTGAATTTCAAAGTCTATTGCGTAACGAAGGATTCATTAGCTTGCTGCGTAATGAACAATTTGGCAACTTGCTGCGCAACGAATCGTTTCAGAGCCTTATGCGTAATGCAGAATTTGGAAACCTGTTGCGAAATGCTGAGTTCCAGGCTTTGCTGCGCAACGAATCTTTCGGTCAGTTGCTGCGTAACCCCGAATTTGGTAGTTTGATGCGCAATGCCGAGTTTCAGAGTTTGATGCGTACGGCTGAATTTGGCAACCTGATGCGCAATGAGCAATTTGGCGGTCTAATGCGTAACGAACAATTTCAAATCCTGTTGAGAACTCCTGCTTTCCAATCTCTGATGCGCAATGCTGAATTCGGTAAATTAAGCAACAAGGCAGCTATTCAAGAATAGGGGTGATTAAGAATTAAGGGGTGGAGATGCAATGAATTATTGATTTCATTGCATCTCCTTTTTGTATTTTAAAACGCGCCTCATTTTAACTTGGATGATTCATAAAAATTAAGCGAAAGAAAGTGGAGTTTACATTCTAACTTTTTATTTCAAATGGGGTTAATGGAGTTCTGGATCGCTGGTTAATGGAAAGATTTTCAATCCTCCAGAATCCAGCGCTCCAATGCTTCACAAGCCTATTCACTATTCTAAAAACTTTGTTTTTAACTATAGCTAAATAAACATTCATACCCAATAAAGTTGAGGTTTATTGATGCTCTCCCCTAAAAGACTCTTTAGCATAGGCATGATGTTACTGCTTTTTCACGTGGTAGATGTTCATGCACAATTTTATATCCTTGAAACCAAATACTTAAAATTAATTTATTATAGCAAAACTCACGAATATATAGTACCTCATCTGGCCAGATGTTTTCACAATTCATTAAATTTTCATTCAAAATTGTTTCATTATCATCCCACTCAAAAAATCACCATTTTCCTGCAGGATTTCAGTGATTATGGCTATGGAGGAGCGGAAAGCGTCCCACGCAATCAAATTATTATGGGGATGGAACCATTCAGTCGGGTTTATGAAACCAATCCAGCTAACGAGCGCATGAACTGGACGATGAATCATGAACTGGTGCATATTGTGGCCAGTGACAAATCCGCCGGTATGGACAATTTTTTCCGTAAACTGTTTGCCGGTAAAGTTTCACCTACTAAGGAAAATCCGTTAACCATTTTTTATTCATATTTGACCAATCCACGCAGGTTTTCACCGCGCTGGTATCACGAAGGCATCGCTGTATTTTTAGAAACCTGGATGGCCGGGGGCCTGGGCCGGGTCCTGGGCGGTTATGACGAAATGGTTTTTCGTACCATGGTACGCGATAATGCTTATTTCTATGATATTGTGGGTCTGGAATCAGAAGGTACTACCATCGATTTTCAGATGGGTGCGGTTGCCTATCTGTATGGCACACGATTCATGAGTTACCTGGCCTTACAGTATGGTCCACAAAAATTGATCCAGTGGACTTCTCGTGATCCGGGCAGTAAACGCTATTTTGCCTCCCAGTTTAAAAAAATCTATGGAGTAGCACTGGATGATGAATGGCGAAAATGGATTGTCTGGGAACATGCCTGGCAAAAAGCCAATCTGGATTCCATTCGCAAAAATCCAGTAACCCAGTACCGGGTCATTTCAAAAAGAGCTCTGGGTTCAGTCTCAAAAGCCTTTTATGATACCAAAAGGAATAAACTTTATGCAGCGGTTTTATATCCGGGTGAAAATGCTCATCTGGCGGCCATCGACATAAACAGCGGCAAAATTGAAAAACTGTGTGAAGTTAAAGGCGCAGCGCTGTACTATGTCACTTCCCTCACTTATGACCCCCAGACCCAGACCATTTTTTATGTCACCGATAACAACCAGTGGCGTGATCTCAACGCCCTCGATTTAAAAACCAAACATACTCACAAATTAATGAAAGACGTGCGGGTGGGGGATCTGGCTTTTAATCCCAAAGACCGATCTCTTTGGGGCGTGCGCCATTTCAACGGAATAACAACGCTCGTGCGTATTCCACCGCCGTACAAAAAATGGAACCAGATTCACTCATTTGACTACGGCAATATTATTTTTGATCTGGACATTTCTCCAGATGGGTCTTTATTAACAGCTTCCCTGGTGGATATTTCCGGCAATCAGAAGCTTATTCAATTTGAGATCGAAAAGCTGATGAATGATGGAGCTACTTACAAGGTACTTTTTGATTTTGAAGATAGCGCTCCGGAAAGTTTTACATTTTCACCGGATGGGAAATACCTGTTTGGTTCTTCTTACTATACCGGGGTGTCCAATATTTATCGTTACGATTTTACTAAAAACGATATGGAAATCATCAGCAATTGTGAGACGGGCTTCTTCCGACCTGTTCCGATATCTGAAGATTCGCTAATCGTGATGAATTACACCGGCAAAGGCTTTGTACCGGTAATGATTGCCAATCAGGCTGTGGATAAAGTCAGTGCCATTCGCTTTCTCGGTCAGGCTATTGTGGAAAAACACCCTATAGTGAAAAACTGGGTGGTGGGCTCACCAAGCCGAATTAAATTAGATTCCCTGACCGTTTATCGTGGCAGTTACAGTACTTTTGGTAACATTAAGCTGGTGTCCATGTATCCGGTTGTGGAAGGTTACAAAGATTTTGCGGCTGCTGGTTTACGATTTAATCTGGCTGATGCCCTCAATGTCACCGGTGTAGATCTTACAGCGTCTTATTCTCCTGATAGGGATTTGCCTGCTGACGAGCGTTTGCATCTGGCGTTAAAATTTCACTACTGGCAGTGGGAGTTACGCGCTACCTATAATCGTGCTGATTTTTATGATCTATTCGGTCCCACCAAAACCAGCCGTAAGGGGTATTCCGTAGGGCTACGTTACCGCAAATCGCTCGTTTATGAAAGACCCAAATCGGTGGAGCTCAGTTTCGCTGTGGCTGGCTACTGGAATCTGGAGCGACTTCCGGATTACCAAAATGTGATTGCTACTTTTGATAAATTACTTGCCGTGACTTTAGGTTTGAATTACAAGCATCCCATTGCTACTATGGGCGCTGTGGATTATGAAAAAGGCATAAAATGGCAGATTTTTTCTCATACCAATGTGGTGCGTAAGGATATTTTCCCACAGATTTTTGCTAATCTGGATTATGGCATTAAATTACCCATCGAACATTCTTCCGTGTGGCTTAGAAGTTCGGTGGGGCAGGCATTTGGTGACCGAAATGATCCCTTTGCCAATTTCTTTTTTGGCGGCTTTGGCAATAACTGGGTAGACCACTTGCACGAGAAGCGCTACCGGGAGTTTTACAGTTTTCCAGGTGTGGAGTTAAATGAGGTAGGAGGTAAAAATTTTGGTAAGGCTATGCTGGAATGGAACTTACCCCCAATTCGGTTTCGACGCGTGGGCTTTCCGGCTTTTTATTTTAACTGGGCAAGAACAGCTATTTTTACTTCGGTTTTACGTACGAATCTGGACAAACCAGAATTCAGACGTACACTTACTAATGTAGGAGGCCAGATAGATTTTCGCCTGGTACTTTTTTCCAATCTGGTTTCAACGTTTTCACTGGGCTATGCGGTGGCTTTTGAGGAAAATCAACCTACCGATACAGAGTTCATGTTTTCTTTGAAAATATTAAGGTAAGCTGGAGTTTATGAGCGAGGTTTTACGGTTTCTTCTGAGCTTATTGCCGGTTTTTATTTTTCTTCTTATTCTAATAATTCTTGATAGTTATAAACTGGTCAAATTCTCTGCCGTATTAACTGCTATTATTGTGGGAGCCGTGGTTGCGCTTGGTTGTTTGTGGTTAAATAGTTGGATCTTACAGACGTTGCGACTAAGCATGATTTCCTATTCCCGTTACCTGGCTCCCCTGGTGGAAGAGACCGGGAAAGCGTTGTTTCTATTTTATTTATTTCGTTCCAGTAAAATTGGCTTTATGGTAGATGCAGCTATCCTGGG
Source organism: uncultured Cytophagia bacterium (assembly GCA_964565205.1). Classification (GTDB taxonomy): domain Bacteria; phylum Zhuqueibacterota; class Zhuqueibacteria; order Oceanimicrobiales; family CAZMEG01; genus CAZMEG01. Next base: position 941 of record CAZMEG010000245.1, on the reverse strand, counting down.
TTTTGCCATCGGGGCCGGTTTTGCTTTTGTGGAAAATATTTATTACCTGCGTTCAATTGCCGAAACCAATATGCTTTTATGGATTGTTCGAGGATTTGGTACCGCTATTATGCATGGTAGCACCACAGCCATTTTTGGAATTATCGCCAAGAATTTTCAGGAACGTAAAAAGGAGGGTATGTTGCAGATGGGTTTGCCTGCGCTTTTCTGTGCCTATGCTATTCATTCTATTTTTAATCATTTCATCCTGCCACCAATTCTTACCACGCTTACTCTGCTGCTTTCGTTACCTGTACTGATGATTTTCATCTTTGATCTTAGCGAACATTCCTTGCAAAAATGGCTGGGGGTCGGTTTTGACACCGATATGGCCCTGCTACAAATGATTGACACGGGGAAGGTTTCCGAGACCCGGGTGGGACAATATCTCTTATCTCTTAAAACACGTTTTCCAGGTGAAGTTGTAGCAGACATGCTATGCCTGTTAAAGTTACATCTGGAGCTTTCGCTTCGTGCTAAGGGTGTTCTCATGATGAGAGAGACCGGCTTCCGCATCTCCCAGGACCCAGAAATTAAAGCGAAATTTGAGGAGATGAAATATCTGGAAAAAAGCATCGGCAAAACCGGCAAACTGGCTATTCTTCCTTTTTTGCATACCAGCAGTCATGATCTCTGGCAACTGTACATGCTGGGAAAGAAGTAAACCAAATGTTCCAGTTTGTAAGCCATGCAGATGATGAGGTTGCACAGGCGAAGATCACTCAGGCGAGTAAAAGAAATCCGAAACCCTAAACTCGAAATCCGAAACAAATTCAAATATCTAATGATCGAAAATAAAACAGCCACCGTCTGCAACGAACAATTTTCAATCGAGACCAACTAATTACTTGGTTGCAATAACAAGCTTAGTTTGATGAACCAGATCCAACACAGTCTTTGAC
>CAZMEG010000244.1:0-5822 GCA_964565205.1 uncultured Cytophagia bacterium | reverse complement strand
TAATAAATAGTTTATTTTTACGTTGTTCATATCCATCTGAACCTATTTTTTTCAATCGTCCAATCGGGTTGCTTTTTTCTGATTTTATTTAACGCTTTGATTACTTCAAAACGGATCACACTTTCTTTTATATTTAAAAGTTTATTTAAATACTGCCAGCTTTTTTCTGTTTGGATTTGATAAAGTACTCTTGGAATGCTTCGTCGAATCGACACAGGTATGTCAGGATTGTTTAGTATTTTTAATAGTTCAGGTAAGACCTTGTCTCCATAATTGGCCAGTGCACGGCGGGCACAAGGTCGCAATTTGGGATGGGCCAGTTTGTCAATTAATGGTTCGATATATTCAGGATGTAACACTTTGCCCACGCTTTCGATGGCTACTTTTTGAACATTGAGCGAAGGATCTTGAAGCAATGTATGAAGATGATGATGTAATCCAAAACCGTGTTGAATGACCCCGAGGGCTCTGGCGGCCTCCCTGCGTTGAGTTTCCCCCATTTTGGAGGTATCTTTCAACATTTTCTCCAGTTCTTTCAGCCCCTCAGGAGTGATCGTATTTGAATGATTAATCATGCAGGCCAGTGCGGATCCTTTGATACGTGGATCGGGATCGGCAATAAATTCGGCCATCTTTTGCATGGTAGGTACCCGGGAATACTCACACAAAAAATGAATGGCCTCAATCCGTACTTCGATATCTTCATCAAAAAGTAGAGGTTGAATTTCATCCAGCAACTTTTCTTTACCGATCTGATACAGGATTCGAAGAACCTGAGCACGAACTTTTGCATCCCAGTGTTTTAATAGTGGTATTAAAAATGGTAGCATATTTTCTGAGGGCACCAGTTCAAGTAAACTCAAAGCATAACGAATTTTCAAATGGTCACGACTTTTCAGGCTATTTAATAAAGTTTGAATGGTTTCGGAATCCAGTATCTGGATTACGCGTTCTTCTAAATCCACGTCCCGGTGAACAAGAAGATTTTTCAATGAATTCAGGTATTCTTTGCGCAAGGAACGGGTAATAAGCATCCATATTAGTAAAAATATTAATGTAATTCCTCCTAAGTATTCCAAAGGAATTGGAATTATCACGGTTACCACCAGGATTAATCCTGCTGCAAAACCAGCGGCAAAGCGGTTCATAAATACATTTATGAATAGTTTAGCCTGCAATCGTAATTGTGAGGGGATGGGTAAAAATAAAAGTTCCCGGGCGGATTGCATTAATGAATAGTTAAGCGTCTTATCGGCTACTTTTAAAATCGAAGCTAACAAGATTCCAGGAAATAACATGAAACCCAAGGTTCCCAGGGCCAACAGGAATGGCAGGGTAAATAGTGTTAGAGCGAGACTTAAATTTTTTAAAACTTTTCTGGTTAAAATTAATTGGGCAAAAAGTGAAACCGCATTTAAAATCGCAAAGAACTCTCCGAAAAATTCGGTCTTGGCAGATTTTGTGGCATATGTTTTATCAACCACGCTATTAAACTGGTAATCAATCAGGGTCGAAACCACCACTCCCAGACTTATCATCAGAGCCAGGTATTTGAGATGTCGATGTTTAAATGGTAATTTGATTTTTTTTAAACTCGATATTTTACCCTCATTTTTACTCACCCTTGATGATCCTACCAGAGAATTGCGCGGTATCTTTCGTTCTATCCATTGAATGATGGGAATCGAGAGAAGCAAGGCTCCTGCTGAGATCAGCAAAACATTTTCAGTATTTAAAATAGTTTTAACGGAAAAATCGGCTGCTATTCCCCCAACGATTCCTCCAAGAGTGCCAGAAGTTAAAATGAACCCAAATAGCCTTTTAGCTTCACGTGGATTAAAAAAATCGTGCACAAAGGCCCAGAAGTGGGTAATCAAAATAGTGTTAAAAAAATTAACCCAGATGTAAAATGCCACCGCAATCCAGCGTTGTGGTAAATGCACCAGCCACCAGAACCCGATAAGATTAAGAAAAAGTAAAGTTAAAGTAACTGAAAATATAGCAGATGGATTCAGCTTCTGTGAGAGTTTAAAATCAAAAAATATAAATATTCCACTAAAAAGGGCTGTAGCGAGATAAACCAGAGGTAATTTTGCTGCACCAAATTCGGTTAAGAAAAGCGAATTGCGCACCGGCTTTATTACCGTGAGTGACAAAATGATGAGGAAAAACAGCAGAGACATCCAGCCGGATTTAATAATCTCCTCACGATAGGTATTATACAACATGCCCAGATCTTTACGCGTCACAGTCGTCTCGCCTTGTTTAAATTTCGGTTAGTCTCTTTGAATTTTTAAACATTGGGCTGAATTATCCTATTCCGGTTAAATTAAGTCCAAAAAAACGCTGTCAGGGACTGTCAGGGACAGCGTCTAACCATATAAAGATGGTCCCTGACAACCCTATTTTTAGGAGAAATTAAAGCCAATTATCTTTTTGGGCAGTCTCGTGAATGAATAGAGAGGCTTATAATTTACTCTTCTCTCTGGATGCCTACAATTCTTGCTTTACTTGAATTTCCGGGATGATAAAAATAAACAAGGACAGCTTTACTCAGCTTATTATTCTGGCGCTGAGTATGGATTTTTATGGAGAATATTTTATCTTCTTCATTCTTGATGCCATTTCCGCTGTTTAATATCGAATCAACAAAGTTAGACACAGGGATAAGTGGCTTTTCTACAATACCTTCCTTCTTTTTACCGGAAGGTTTATGAGTTAGAAGATAATGATAACGACTCTCTTCTGCACTACTTAATTGGCCGTCTACAGCTAAGTCATGAAAGCGTAGCACAAGCTCTCCATCAGGTTTATTTACCAGGGTAAATTTGTCCAGGGGGTTCATGCGGGAAAACCAGTACCGCCCGATCTTATCCCGCCGTTCAATTAATGTTTTTATGAGATATTCTTTTGCCTCTGGATCTGACATTTGAGCGGTTTCCACGATAGCACGAATTTGTTCATCGGTAAATGCCATAACCTGTTTAGCCCCCCAGTAAGCATCACGCAGGGTACAGTTCTCAAAGGCCGGATTGGGATAGGTGGGTACCCAGCGACCGGGATCAAAAATCTTCGATTCAAAAAAACCTACCGAACGATATTTAGGAGTAAGGTATCCGGTTTCAAATTCCCAGGGTTTTACATAAAATCCCAGGGCAATAAATGAAAGAGCAATTGTGCGGAGATCCACCAGATATTCATTACCATATTTAGGTGCATGAGGGATCAAATTGTTGCTCCCCAGGGTGGAACCCATATCGATCAAATAATGCTTGATAAAGCGTTTGCCATTTTCTTCCACGTAGACGGCCAGCGTATTGGCGGCCCGACGATCTGCATCATTAAGCCAGGAGCTTATAACCCGTAAGCCCCGCAATTCACGACGATGCTCATGAGCTACCAGATCATTGGGGTCATCCTTACGTCTTCCACGATAATTCCAGATTCCCACCGGCCTACCGGGCACAAATTTACTGGCCATTGCACGGATTTTGCCATCCGAACGACGAGGCCTATTTTTAAGCATGTTTTCCAGATCGGTTCGGGTCATGGGACGCCGAATGCCCTTGTCCAGCATCTTCGTCGTTTTGCCAATCACGAGAATGCCGGGATCAAAATAGGTAATGTAATTTTCCGGTACATTGTAGCCACAGGCATAAAGAATCTTTGTAGAAATAACCTCCGCCGAAGAACTCATTTCCGGATAGTCGGGAGCATCAAATTTGAGAATATAAGATTCGCCTTTGGCATCTTTTATGAAAAACCCCGGCGTACCCCCTTCAAATTTGCCCCGGGTAATGATCCAGGGACCACTTTGATCGGGACCTTCCGAAGTATTAGGACCGCGTGCCAGCTCTTCCAGTGTCATGGGATGATAAAAGTGGCGATTTGTGTACCAGCTTGAATTGGGAACTTCATCCAGCGCATTAACGTTATCGGCTTCTCTTGGCGGAGCCACATGTAGTAACTTACCGGCCTTTCTCAAAGTCCAGTTCAAATCCAAAACCTTCTCAATCTGGTAGAAGAAGGTCATGTCCATGATGTCCCAGATCTGATTTTCTTCGATCTCTTTCGGGGGTGGAATGTCGCGATTGTCCGGATCAAAAGTTTTAATGGGGGCCAGGGTTAGTTTGTGTGAACTTCCACAACTGGTTAACAACAAAGCCAGAAAAATGCCGAGGAAAACAGATTTTGTTTTCACTTTTTCTTAGGCGGGCCTATGGTTTTAATGTAATTGTTTAACTCACTGGCAATGGCATCCAGGTCGGCCAGGAGATTGTTAAAATCGGTGTCGTTAATCAAGCTGCGATTATGTGCCTTAATAAGCCAGGTCCGTGCTTCAAATAGAGCCCCCTGACTATAATAGCAACTGCGTTTGTTTTCTTTGTAATAAAAGCGACCCAATCCATTGCTGAGATTGGTGGCAATGGAATCCACAGCGTACATAAGTTGTTTGCCCACCGTCTCTTTCTCAAAAAAATCCCATTGAATGATCAGATTCCAGATTTTTTCGGCTGTTTCCATCGCCATGTTGTAAGCTTGAATTTCTTCTAATTTCATAGAACCTCTTCCTTTTTTAATTCTCAATTTGTAGAATAGTTACCAATTAAAAATTAGGCCTGGGCTGGAAAATGGCACGAACGTTCTCCCCACTGATTCCCAATTCAAGGCGAACCACAAATCCAGTGGCGGTCATAATTCGCATTCCAAAGCCTGCAGCAAAATGAAACCCACCAAAATCGATTTCACTAAATTCGTCAAAAACCTGTCCTTCATCAATGAATAAAACGGCATCCCAGGTATCCCAGATAGGGTATCGGTACTCGAGATTGATTAGTAGTGCTCCTTTGCCGCGAAACCGATTTTGATCAAAACCACGTAGATTAAACGCATCGCCCAGCATGCTTAACTCGTAAAATGGAATTCCTTTACCACCAATTGGATTCATCTTTTCCAGGCGAGCACGTATTGCCAGTCTCCTATTTCTGGCTAAAAATGGGGGAGATAAAAATTGCTGAAGTTCCGAAGACCAGCGGGTATATTCGAAACGATTCCCGTTAAGTTCACGATTGTACTGAAAGGTAAATATCAAAACAGTACCGGAAAGTGTGCGTGGCCAGCCCTTTCTAAAATTTAAAACTAAATGCGAGCCTGCTGAAAAAAGACTCGTGGTTCCGAATCCCGGAATATCGGCAGGAAAGAGGTCTCCGCCCTCTCCCTGGCCCTTTTTGATTCTTGCTCGTTTAAATGTAAAAGTAAATCCATAGCCAATATTTTTCCGCAATGCGTAACCCAGATTTAAAGTAAGATCTCCCTGTTTGGTGGCATAACTGGTCTCATCTTCTTCGGTGCTTTTATTACCACCGACAAAATGGTTTTCATCGGAATCATTGAAAAAATTGCCCAAAAAACTCAGATAAAAATGGCTACCTGCCAGCGAAGAGTCAACATAAGAAAGGGAAGTTATGTTGTTATCCAACGAGTTAAAGAGAAAATTAAAATTTATTTTTTTCTGTTTATTAAATAAATCGTTGTGAAAAATAGTTATTCCTCCGGCAGCTCCGGTACTTCCACCAAAACTCACTATGGGATAGAATCCCCCGGTACGTTCATCATTCAGAAAGAAGTTAATCAGCTTCTCAGGAATATGATTATGTTCTATCCAGATTATAGCGCCACCCATAGGCGACCAGATAAGCCGCCAAATTTTAGCAGGAATAGAAAAGAAATGCACCAGAATAGACTTTTTGGTGCGATAGGGAATTAAATTAGGATCGGGATACTGATTTTCTTGCGAAGAGGGGGGTATTTCAGATGAGCTG
>CAZMEG010000243.1:0-5823 GCA_964565205.1 uncultured Cytophagia bacterium | reverse complement strand
TCGATTTCCCCTTAAGGCCTCTGAGATTCAGATTTTTGCCTATGCATTAGCTAAAAAGCTGGGCTTAAATGTTGCGGTAGAAACACCGGTGCATGTACCTGAGAAAATACAGCATATAGCCGAAGTGATTGCAAAAGATTTACAGCAAAATCGTGGAGCCGGTCTGATCATACCGGGTGAATACCAGTCCCCGGAAGTACATTATCTGGCCCATGTCATGAATGATGCTCTGGGCAACGCAGGCAGAACGGTTTTTTATACAGCCCCGGTAGAAGCTTATCCTTTGAATCAGGGGCACTCTTTGCAGGAATTGGTAAAAGATATGGCGTCAGGAGCTGTGGATATGCTGATTATTCTTGACGGAAATCCTGTTTACACGGCTCCGGTTGATTTTAATTTTGCCCAGAGTTTACAAAAAGTAAAATTTTCAGTCCATCTTAGTTACTATTATGATGAGACTTCCCGTTATTGTACTTGGCATATTCCTGTCTGTCATCCTCTGGAAAGCTGGAGCGATGCACGTACTTACGATGGTACGGTGACCATTTTGCAACCCTTGATTGAGCCGTTATTTGGTGGGAAAACGGCGCATGAATTGCTGGCAATCCTAAATGGCCAGTTTGGAAAATCGCCTCATGACATCGTGATGGATTACTGGAAAAAAGTGAAAAAGGGGGCCGATTTTGACAAGTTCTGGAAAATATCCCTGCATGATGGCCTGGTTGCTGGTACAGAATTGCCCGTGAAACGTGTACGAATTCGTGCCGGAGTACAATTAAAATTAAAAGCCTTTCCATCCGATGATATCGAAATTATTTTCAGACCCGATCCCACCATTTGGGATGGGCGGTTCGCCAATAACGGCTGGCTGCAGGAATTACCCAAACCGCTTACAAAGCTCACCTGGGACAATGTAGTCTTAGTGGCTCCAGCAACTGCTGAACGACTGGGGGTTAATTCCAGAGATGTAGTGGAAATCACCTATCAGGAGCGGAAATTGCGCGCCCCAGTCTGGGTGATGCCCGGGCATCCGGAAAATTCCATCACTCTGCATTTGGGTTATGGTCGTACCCGTACTGGAAAAGTGGGACGCGGTATTGGATATAATGCTTATTTATTGCGAACATCTCAATCTCCATGGTTTGATCATGGTGTTCAGATTAAGAAGACCGGGAAACGATATTCCCTGGCCACCACGCAGCACCATCATAGCATGGATTTCCGTCATCTGGTTCGTGAAGCCAGTCTGGAAGAATTTAAACAACATCCAAATTTTGCTCATGAAATGGGTCATGAACCCGCTGAAGATATGACTTTGTATCCAGGCTTTAAATATGAAGGTTATGCCTGGGGTATGACCGTGGATTTGAACTCTTGCATCGGATGTGGAGCCTGCATTGTTGCCTGTCAATCGGAAAATAATATTCCTGTGGTAGGTAAGAAGGAAGTGAGCAAGGGGCGTGAAATGCACTGGATTCGCCTCGATCGCTACTATGAAGGCGATGTGGAAAATCCACGCACTTACCATCAGCCTGTTTTGTGTATGCACTGTGAAAATGCGCCCTGTGAAGTAGTTTGTCCGGTTGGAGCGACCCTTCATGATAAAGAAGGGTTGAATGTGATGGTTTACAATCGCTGTGTGGGTACTCGATATTGCTCCAACAACTGTCCCTATAAAGTTCGACGATTTAATTTTTACAGATATGCCGATTATGAAACACCCATTTTAAAATTGATGAGGAATCCGGATGTTACGGTACGACATCGTGGAGTTATGGAAAAATGTACTTACTGTTTACAAAGAATTAGCTGGGCTCGAATTGAAGCTAAAAGGCAGGATCGAGAAATTCAGGATGGGGAGATTGTAACGGCCTGTGAACAGGTCTGCCCCACGCAGGCCATTACATTTGGTAACATTAATGATTCGGAAAGTCGCGTGGCAAAGTTAAAAGCTAATCCTTTAAATTATCATTTATTGGCTGACTTAAATACACGACCACGCACTTCCTACTTGGCTCGCGTAAGAAATCCTAACCCAGAATTAGAGGAAAGTTAATGAGAGAAGACGAGGTAGTGACAAAGGTTGTTGAAGTAGAAGAGCCGGAAGATTCAAGACTTCTGGCACCGGGACATACTTTTACCACCATTACCGAAAAGATCACTTCGGTGGTATTGACCAGACATACTCCGCTGGTCTGGTTTATAGGGTTTGGCATTGCCTTTGGGCTGGTGATGTTATTTTTGATGGCGGTGGCCTATCTTTTTGCGCGTGGCGTGGGAATCTGGGGTCTTAATATTCCAGTGGGCTGGGGATTTGCCATCATTAATTTTGTCTGGTGGATCGGAATTGGTCATGCGGGTACGCTCATTTCGGCTATTTTACTTTTGTTACGGCAGGATTGGCGGAATTCCATCAACCGTTTTGCCGAAGCTATGACTTTATTTGCGGTGGCCTGCGCCGGGTTGTTTCCGCTTTTACACCTGGGCCGTCCGTGGCTGTTTTACTGGCTTTTACCTTACCCGAGTACTATGAATGTCTGGCCGCAATTTCGTAGCCCACTGGTCTGGGATGTTTTTGCTGTTGGAACTTATGCTACCGTCTCTTTGCTCTTCTGGTATCTGGGTCTCGTGCCGGACCTGGCGACCATGCGGGATCGAGCCAAAAAGAAAATTGTTAAAATAATCTATGGAATGATGGCTTTGGGCTGGCGCGGTTCGGCTATACACTGGCATCGTTATGAAATGGCCTATTTACTGTTAGCCGGCCTTTCCACACCACTGGTAGTTTCTGTGCACTCGGTGGTTAGCTTTGACTTTGCCATGTCTATTCTCCCGGGCTGGCATGTAACCATTTTCCCGCCTTATTTCGTTGCTGGTGCTATTTATGCCGGTTTTGCTATGGTGCTTATTCTGGCTATACCATTACGGGTAGTTTTTAAGCTGGAAGATTTTGTTACTATGCGCCATATCGACAACATGGCAAAGCTTTTACTGGCCACCGGTTTGATTGTATTTTATTCTTATATCATCGAAGCTTTTATCTCATGGTACAGTGGCAATCCCAACGAACGATTCATGATGCTCAACCGGATGACCGGGCCCTATGGCCCCTACTATGCAGCCCTCATTTTTTGTAATGGATTGACTATTCAATTGCTCTGGTTCCGGCGAATCCGTCGTAATGTTATAGCCCTGTTTATTATCGCAGTGATTGTGAGTATTGGCATGTGGCTGGAACGATTTGTAATTATCGTAACAAGTTTACATCGTGATTTTCTACCTTCCTCCTGGGATATGTATGCGGGGACTTTCTGGGACTGGGCTACTTATATTGGTACTATTGGATTATTTTTCGCTCTGTTTTTCCTGTTTGCACGCTTGTTACCGGCTATTCCTATGTTTGAAGTTCGAACTTTACTACCCATGAACGAAGCTAACAAAGAGAAATAAAAATATGGTAAAACAGAAATCAAAAGCCAATGTTTATGGACTGATGGCCGAATTCGAGCAACCCGGTCAGTTACTGAAAGCTGCAGAAAAAGCCGCTCAAGAGGGTTACCACAAAATGGATGCCTATTCACCTATCCCTATTGAAGGACTTTCTGAAGCATTGGGTAAACGTCACACCCGGCTTCCTTTGCTGGTTTTGATAGGCGGTTTACTGGGGGCTTTTACGGGCTTTTTCATGCAGTATTTCATATCGGTAATAGATTATCCAGTAAATATTGGTGGTCGGCCTTTAAATAGCTGGCCGTCCTTTATCCCGGTTACGTTTGAACTAACTGTATTGTTTGCCGCTTTTGCGGCCTTTTTTGGAGTGATGGTGTTAAATAAATTGCCACAACCCTATCATCCTGTTTTTAATGTGGAGCAGTTTGAACGTGCCTCACAAGATCGCTTTTTTCTTTGTATAGAAGCTCAGGATTCTAAATTTGATATGACCCAGACTCGAAAATTTTTAGAAAGTTTAAAACCTGTGGGAGTGTATGAAGTTGAACCGTAATCAGAAAAAATTAACATTTATTCTTTCTTGTGTAATGCTGTTTATGGTAGCCTGTCGACAGGATATGCACGATCAGCCAAGATATGAACCGTTAGAAGAATCTACCTTTTTCGCCGATGCTCGTTCTTCACGACCACTGGTAGCAGGAACGGTACCCCGCGGACATCTGGATTTGGATGAGCATTTTTACACAGGTAAAGTAAATGGAGAGCCAGTCACTACTTTTCCTTTTGAGATCACTCGTGAAGTTATCAAACGGGGTCAAGAACGGTACAACATTTTTTGTTCACCCTGTCATGATCGTGTAGGCCGTGGGAAGGGCATGATCGTACGGCGAGGATTGAAACAACCTCCATCGTTTCATACCATTCGTTTGCGCGAAGCACCGGTAGGTCATTTTTTTGATGTCATCACCAATGGGTTTGGAGTGATGCCCAGCTATGCCGATAAAGTTAAACCCAGAGATCGCTGGGCGATCATTGCTTATATTCGTGCACTTCAATTAAGCCAGAACATTAACTGGGAAGAATTAACTCCGCAAGAAAAAAAGCAATCAAGAAAGTGGAAGTAGAAACAATGATGATTGAATCTGACGTTTTACATCCTTATTTGAATCGTATTCAAATCAGTGCTTTAATCATTGGCATTATAACTTTGCTTTTAAGTTTGTTCGGGGCTTTTGCAAATACACAGCAATTCTACCAATCTTATCTGTTCTCATTTTTATTCTGGCTGGGGCTGAGTCTGGGATGCCTGGGCTGGCTGGGTTTGCATCATCTGGTTGGGGGCGGTTGGGGATTCGCCATCCAGCGGTTACTGGAGGCAGGGACACGTACTTTACCTTTGATGGCTCTGTTATTCATACCGTTATATTTTGGAATGCATGAAATATATGTCTGGTCACGCCCGGAAATTGTAGCCAATGATGCCATTTTGTTAGATAAAAGCATTTATTTAAATATCCCATTTTTTTGGGTAAGGGCCCTGGTGTACTTTTCAACGTGGTTTGGATTCGCATTTTTCTTGAACAAATGGTCTAAGATGCAGGACGAAACAGGCGATGTAAACTTAACCCGAAAAATGGTGCGTCTTTGTGGCCCGCTGTTAGTTTTTTATGTCTTAACTATGACCTTTGCTTCTTTCGATTGGGGCATGTCTCTGGAACCTCACTGGTTTTCCACCATCTATGGCTTTCTTTTTGTAGTGGGTCAGGGGCTCGCAGCTATGGCTTTTATGGTGATCATGGCCTATACTCTGTCAAAACGTGAGCCGTTATCACGTGTATTTAAGCCCAAGCATTTTCATGATTACGGTAATTTGATGTTTGCTTTCATCCTGTTGTGGGCTTATATGTCTTTTTCTCAATTTTTAATCATCTGGACAGGAAATCTACCGGAAGAAATTCCGTGGTATCTGCGGCGTATTAAAGGCGGGTGGGAGGTACTTGCTGTAGGTTTGGTTTTATTTCATTTTATTGTACCCTTTTTTCTCCTTCTGATGCGCTTTTTTAAAAAACGTGCTGAACTGTTGTTTAAAATTGCTATCTTTATGATTTTTATACGTATGGTAGATTTGTTCTGGTATATCGCTCCTGCTTTTCATCCAGAAAAATTAACCGTAAACTGGTTGGATATTATTCTACCTGTTAGTATGGGTGGCATCTGGTTGGCTTATTATATTCAACAGCTAAAAAATAGAGCCTTGATCCCTTTATATGACCCGCGTGTTAAGGAGGCATTAGGTTATGAATGACCATTCTAAAGAAAACAACAAAATGCCTTATGAGGTTCGAGATGCCAATGTAAAAGGTGTCTCCATAT
>CAZMEG010000242.1:0-5830 GCA_964565205.1 uncultured Cytophagia bacterium | reverse complement strand
AATGCCGTTGCTTCTCCTGGTTGTGAGGTTATTTGAATAGCCATATCTTTACAAAGAGAGGAAAAGTATCTAAACAAATAGTCGATAATTTTCTCCTTGGATTTCGCTCCACCGGCTATGGGATTAACTATAATGGCTATTTTCTTAAACATATTTAAAAATGACCTTGCCTTTGAACTGATTAATGACCTGTTAAGATATTGATAATTTTAATTTTTGTCAATTATTTTCTGGGGAGAGCTAATGTTGTTATTCTGGAGGTATTTTTTATTACCCAGGAGTAAACTTTGTTTAACGCACGCACATTTCAAAGCCTAAAAAAATGCATCCAGCATGACGGTAAAATCTATAATCTCTGCCTTAATCTTCATCGACAATTTTTACCTCACATGGAGCGATTTCTTTGAGAATCTTTACTGTGGAACCGTGAATAAGGCGTGAAAGACGAGAACGTTTGCGTCGAGTAATAATTATCAAATCAGGGTCTTCCAGGCGGCATAGTTTCATGGTTTCATCAAGGAGAGTTCCACCTTTAATAAAGGGACGAACTTTTACCTTCAATTCTCTGGCTTTTTCAACAATATCTTCAATGATTTCTTCTGCTTGAGTTTTATATTCTTTCAAAAGAGATGTGTATAATTGTTCGGAAGGTTTGCCGCCAATCCAGCCTTCATCCGTGAGTTGATGCACAATTTTATCAGCATAATCGATATCGAGGACGAACAAAACTAAAAGCTCGGCATTTTGTTCTTTGGCCAGTCGTAAAGCCTCTTCAATGGATTTTGTCGATCGGCGTAAAAAAGATAAGATTAATAATATCTTTTTCATGGAAACTACCTTAAATTTTAAATCCTAATAATGGCCAGTAAAACCATATCGAACAAACTAAAAAAGCCCAGGCAAAAATTTTTAGTATTAAACCTACTGTAAAAGTATCTCGTAATCTTATGAAGCCTGAAGAAAAAGCTATGGCGGTAGCCGGTGTACCCATGGGTAATTGGAATGCCAGGCCGGAGGGTATGGTTAAGGCCAGGGTAATTACCTGGGGATTCAGTTCCAGGTTATTGGCGAACCCTAAGGCAAGAGGCATCATGAGAGCCACCACTGCGGTGTTACTGATGGCTTCGGTCAGAAATAAGGAAATAAATGAAATCGCCAGGACCAGTCCCCAGGGTGAGTGGATAAAATAGCCTAAACTTCTTTGAGCTAACCAGCCGGCGGCACCGGTTAAGTCCATGGCAAAACCCAGACAGATGGCTCCTCCATACATGAGGAAAATTCCCCAATTAACATCTTCCTCTACTTCTTTCCATTCCATGAGTCTTAAGACAAAGGCGATGACAACGGCCATGATAGCAATGTTAGCCAGTCCCCATTGTTCTCCGTAGAATATCCAGCAAAATATGGTCGCTATCATCAAAATTCCCAGAACTTTCTCGCGCCGGGACATGTGCCCCATGCGAAGTTGTTTCCTTTTTAATACAGTGAGCGCCTGATGAATATCGGTAATTTCTGAAGGGAATATTTTAATAATTAATAAATAAACCAATCCCAGAGTAAGCAGGACGGTTGGCAGGGTGGCCAGGGTCCACTGGATAAAACTAATGCTTTGCCCGGTAGTTTGCTGTAATATTCCCAGGGCTAAAGGTGCACGGGCTCCGCCCAAAAAAGTAGTTACACCCCCGATGATGCATCCCCAGGTCATACCCAGAAATAAACTTTTACCATACCGACTACTTCTTGGATTTAATCGGAGAGCATCGGTAACTTCGAAAACGATGGGGAACAACATAGCCGCCACGGCATGTTCGGACATCCAGAATGATAAGAAAGCCGAAAAAATTAATAGGCCCAATAAAAATTTTCGTGGCGACTTGCCGAAACTTCGTAAAGCCAGTAATGCCAATCTGGTACTTAGTCCGGAGCGCATGATGGCCGAGGACAAAATAAAGGCCCCCAGGATAAAGAAAATAGCTTGATTGCCAAACAGAGAATAGGAGATTTTGGAACTTAAAACTCCAGTTAATGGAAACAAAACCACGGCCAGCAAACTTGTGATCATCAGTGGTAGGGCGTGGGTGACCCAGAGCAGGATGCATACGCCAAAAATACCCAGTGAAATTTGACCCTCTCGGGTCAGTCCTTGAGGAATCGGCTGGGTTATGACATATAAAAAGAAAATTAAAGCGAGAATCAGGATAAAAGGACGGAAACCTTTACGCAAAAAGCCAAGAAATTTTTCAACATCCAGAGCAGCTTCACGGTATTTTCGCATGGGTGAAATTGCGTCCTTTTCCCGATGCCGGCACTATTTTATTTTTCCAGTTCATATTTTGATGAAGCCCAGGCATTAGTCCCACCGATGACATTGGCAATATTTTTGAAACCCTGTTGTTGTAAAATGCTGGCTGCTGCACTGCTACGAAAACCTGAAGCACAGACCAGTATAGTGGGGCGATTTGGGTCCAGTAACTCCAGCCTTTCATTAAGAAAACCCAGAGGAATATTAATGGCGCCGGGAATTCTTCCACTCGCCCATTCATTACGTTCTCTTACATCAAGGATAAGCAAATCTTCTTTTTGCTTCATAAGTGCTTTTAAATCGGCCACGGTGATATTTTCGAGAGTTTCAATAGGTAGGCCTAACTTTTGCCATAATGTAATGTCGGCCTGAATAAATCCGGCCAGATTTTCATACCCTACGCGCACCAACTGTCGCACGGCCTCATCCAGTACATTATAATCATCAATTATCAGGATGATGGGTTTATCCGGTGAAATCAGCCAGCCCACCCAGGTTGAAAAACTGGCATCCACATAAATGTTATATGAATTTTTTAGATGGCCACGACCAAAATATTGAGAGTAGCGAACATCGATTAGCTGATACTCATCCAATCTCCCCACCAGATCTCTGGGATTCAATATATTTAAAAGTGGCAATTGTTTTAATATTTGGGGGCCCTGTTTATTGATTTTTTTCATCCGTTTAAAGTAAGGTGGTGCCGGCGGAAGGTCCTTGGTCACCAGTTTAACAAATTCTTCTTCGTCTTTAATTTGAAAAGCATAATTTGTTAGGCGTTCATTACCGATGGTGGAAGATGCAACATTAGCAATATGCCGTCCACACAATGAACCAGCCCCATGTCCAGGTAGTAACTGCACGTGATCATCTAATCTTGCGAGTTTTTGACTTAAACTTTGGAATAACTGTCTGGCCAGGATTTCGGTCGTCTCTTCCCCGAGCAGGTCCGGACGGCCCACCTCACCGGTAAACAGTGTATCTCCCGAGAATAAAATGGGCGGTTGACCGGAATTGCCTTCTTCATGTACCAGATAACAAATATGCTCCGGAGTGTGTCCCGGAGTATGCAAGGCCTTTATCTCTATTTTACCAACTTTGATCTGATCACCATCCTTGAGTGGTACATGATCAAACTCTAACTCACCAAGAGCCCCTGCATAAATTCCGGCGCCGGTGTGATAGGCAAGCTCACGTGCTCCAGAAACAAAGTCTGCATGGACATGGGTTTCAAAAATATGAGTAATCCGAAGCCCGTTAAATTCAGCTAATTCTAAATATTCATCAACATCTCGTTTAGGATCTATAACCGCACATTCCCCTTCTGACCCAATCATATAAGAATAGTGTGCCAGTCCGGGGACCTCTATTTTTTTTAAGTACATAGATACTCCTTTATTTAATTTTAACTTATTTTAGATTTAAAAGACGATTAAGATTATCAGCAAAAATAAGCTTTCTTTCAGCCAAAGGGACTTTTAATTCATCCAGTATTTGCCATTGTTGTTGAAAAATATCCTGTCGCCACCCCCTGGGGAAATAAGAGGAATCGGTTCCAAATAAAAGACGTCTGGCTCCTAATTCCTGTAAACATATTCTAAATACCTCTTTTAAGGTTAAAGGAAGTTGAATCCAGCTATTAGAGCTTGATGTGTCGAAATAAACATTTTTACATTGCCGGGCGACTTCAAGAGCTTCTTCAAAATACCCGCAACCAAAGTGTGGAATAATAAAATTTACTTCCGGAAATTCTTTGGCCGTTTCAAGTAAATATGAAGGAAGGGAATATTGCAGGTCGATATTATCATCCAGGCCGAGCTTTTGATATATGGGAATTTTCAGAAAACCAAAATGTATGAACACAGGGGCAAAAGCTACCGCGGCCTCTTCCAGCACTGGATAAATTTTTTCATCATTCGCATAAAAATGATGCATAGCCGGAAACATTAATATGCCTTTCATATTCAAAATAGTCAGACAATAGCGTGTAAGGTCTCGTGCTTCCGGTGCCAGTGGATTAATCATAGCATAACCGATCAACCGTTCGGGATAATTCTGAATGGCTGCAGCTAAGAACTCCGCATCATTTAGTTTACTGGCAAAAAGTACCTGAGCCTTTAAACCATATTTATTTTGTTCAGCAATCCATTGCTTGGCGAGTTCTCGTGGGTCTCTCGGAGGCATTTCCCAACCAAGAAATTTAGCTAAAGCTTCAACCCCGGCTTCTGCTGGGAATTTATCTCTGGCTAAATTAAAAAAATGCTCAAGCCAGGTATAGGAGAAGAAATGTGTATGAGCATCTATGACATCGAGTTTTTCGGGAATCATATGTTACAATATATAAAAAATATTTTGCTATTCAAGTAGAAGTTTTTGTTTGACTGATTTGTGATAAATTTTAAATTTTAACTAAATTAAAATATTAAGGAGAGATCATGAAGATCAAATCAAAGATTTTGTCTTTAATAATTCTCTTTAATTTATCATCAGTTTTGCTAATCTATGCACAGAACAATCAGGTTACTCGCTGGACACCTGAGGTCATGATTAAATTCAAACGGGTAGGGAGCACGGCTGTTTCACCGGATGGTCAATGGATTGCTTACACCGTTTCGACCGCTGTCATGGAGGGAGAAAAATCAGAATTTTTAACCCATATCTGGCTGGTTTCAGCCGATGGCAAAATTAATTATCAGTTTACCCATGGTGATAAGTCGTGTACCCGACCTTCCTTTTCACCTGATGGCAAATATCTGGCTTTTCTTTCTGCGAGAGGTGAAAATAAGAAAAATCAGGTGTTCGTAGCCCCGCTTACCGGTGGGGATCCGGAACAGATAACTCATGCAAAATCCGGGGTAAATAATTACGCCTGGTCTCCTGATGGTAAACGCATTGCTTACACCATGAATGACCCTCTCACCGAACAGGAAGAGAAAGATAAAAAAGAAAAGCGGGACTGGAAAGTGCTGGATACCAACTACAAATATTCTCATCTGTATACCATAAGTTTGCAGAAAGATGAAAGCGGTCATCGCAAGGTGCAACGCCTGACTTCGGGGCCTTTTCATGTCACCGAATTTGATTGGTCGCCGGATGGCAAAGTGATTGCCTTTGCACATCGGAAGACGCCCAAAATTAATGACTGGCCCACCACCGATCTTTCATCTGTGCCATCGGATAGTGGCGCCGTTACTTCGCTGGTGGCCTGGGCAGGTTCCGATTCGGACCCCTTGTATTCGCCCAATGGTAAATGGCTGGCTTTTGTTTCAGATGGCGGTAATCCCAAATGGGCATTTGCCTCGGATGTTTACATCATGCCCGCCAGTGGCGGTGAACCCCAAAAGCTGGCACCTACTGCCGATCAGCGTCCACAGATTTTTGCCTGGTCAAGGGATAGCAAGGAAATATTTTATCAGGAGACCGACCGAACTTCACGCCGGGTGTTTGCCCTGCCGGTAAATGGTAAAAATCCAAGGGTTCTCACTACCGGTATGGGAAATTTTACCGGGGTCTCGGTGAGTAGAAATG
>CAZMEG010000241.1:0-5842 GCA_964565205.1 uncultured Cytophagia bacterium | reverse complement strand
CTGACCTGTTTGATACCATGGTAGCTCCACTGCGATTTAATTCCTATATTTTGGGTATATTCAGAGAAGCGGGCATTAAAGTATATCCATTGCCTATTAGTAGAATTTATGGTATGGCAGCATTAAAACATTTACCCGGTATCTGTCGACTCATAAAAGAAAATAATATAGATATTATTCAGACTTTCAACATCGATTCAGATATTTACGGGGGTATTTTGGGGAAATTGTGTGGTGTGCCTGTCATTATTTCCAGTCGTCGTGATTTAGGTGTGTATCGAAAAAGACGTCATCTGTTACTCTCAAAAATTACTAATCGATTTGTAACGCAATTTATTGCAGTATGTGAAGCTGTAGCGATAAATTTGATGGAACGGGAAAACGTGCTTGCCGAAAAAATCACTACCATTTACAATGGTTTTGATTTAAAAGAGTTATCGTCTATTAATTTGGAAAAAGTTTCTACACTAAGAAAACAATTAAATATAGGGAACAATACTTTTGTGATTGGTAATGTCTCGCATTTTCGCCCCGAAAAAGGTTATGAAATTTTCTTTCGTGCTATTAATGAAGTTAGGTCTTATATTCCACATTTAAGAGTTTTGGCCGTTGGTGGTGGCATGAAATGGCTCAGGTATTATCAGGATCAGGTGCACAAGATGGGGCTGGATGAAGTGGTGAAGTTCACTGGCTATGTGCCTCAGGCTTTGGATTATATTAGTTTAATGGATATTTGCTGCCTGACACCTGTAAGTAATGAAGGTTTTTCCAATGCGATTCTTGAACAAATGGCTTTGGGGAAACCAATTATTGCCACGGATGTTGGAGGCAGTCGGGAGGCTATTATAGATGGCGAGTCCGGAATTATTATCCCACCAAACGATGTAGATGCCCTGGTAAAAGCCATAATAAGATTATATAACAGTGAGCACCTCAGACGTTCATTAGGTTCCGAGGCAAAAAAACGATTAGAAAGCCACTTTAGAATCGAAGTGATGATTAAAAAGATGGAAGATTTTTATATAAATTTAACAACAAACTAAAGAGGTGTAGAACTATGCATAAAGAAGAACATGAAGATACCACTATTTACAAAGTAGTAGTAAATCATGAAGAACAATATTCGATCTGGCCAGCCGATCGTGAAAATCCACTTGGCTGGAAAGATGTAGGTAAAAGCGGTACCAAAGAAGAATGCCTGGCTTATATCAAAGAAGTATGGACGGATATGCGGCCGCTCAGTTTGAGAAAGAAAATGGATGAAATGAAGAAATAAAAATCTGATTTGTAGGCTGTTAAAATAATGCACATCGTTTTTACCTTCCCCTGGGCTCTGGATATGCCAGGGGGTGGACCTGTAGATTACCTGCAAACAGCCTATCATCTGGCTGCCGCCGGAGTAGAACTCACTTTACTTACGGTTGCATCTGCGGCTCCCGATCGTTTCCCGAGACAAAAAATCACTAATTTGAGCTGTAAGAATAAACTTCAAGAAGATTTAATTAATTTAGGCGTTAAAATTTTACAGGTACCACAAAATCCTTTTTATTATTTTGGCGATGGATTATCTCTTCGAAAAGAGTTTATCAAAGTTCTTAAAAAAAAGTCAGTGGATGTTGTGCTGGGCTGGCAACATGAAATAGCCTTTCTTCCACAGCTTTTACATTCCAAAGGGGTCATTTTAGCCGTACTGGCGTCAAATGGTTATTATGCAGAATGGTATCATGATTGTAATCGCGTTGGCCGTTTTTTCCGGGACCGGTTTGTGATCACTCCAATGAAAAAAGCGGATGTGATTTTTGCTCGTTCGAATTTCATACGAAATTTAATTGTGGATCTTTTCGAAATTGATGCTCAGCGAATTGTTATCAATTATTGTGGAGTGGATCCTTTGTTTTTAAATGTAAAACGGAGAAAAAGTGAACGAATTAAGCACTTTATTTATTTTGGTGGCTTTACCCCTGAAAAAGGAATATTTGATGCTTTAATGGCACTCGGGAAGGTAGCCAAACATGGATATCAAAACTGGAATTTTAAAATAATAGGATGGGGGGACAAAAACTCAGTAAAAAAAGTGGCCAGAGAAAACGGTATCGAGGATCGTATCGAAGTAATTGATTTCTTGCCACAAGTTAAATTGGTTAGAGAATTAGAGTGGGCTCATCTGGCTATTTTGCCCTCGTACGGTGAATCTTTTGGATTGGCTTTTGCTGAAGCTCAGGCCGCTGGCTTACCGGTTATTGGCTACGAAGTGGGGGGAGTCCCTGAAATTATAAAAAATAATATTACAGGTTGGCTTTTACAAAAAGGTTGTGTAGATGGATTGGTCAAAAAAATTTTAGAGGCAATAAATAATCCGGAAAAAGCCCATAAAATGGGAATCAACGGACGTAAAAATGTTAAAAAACGTTTCTCATGGCCTTCCACAGTAGAAGCCATGATAAAAAAACTCAAAGAGACGAAGACAAAAGCAGCTTTGTAAAAGAATCAATTTATGAGACTTTATATGAATGTAATTTCTGAAAACCTATCCCATGAGAAAAAAGATTCTCATTTGAATTTAGTCGAAGATTATTTTAATAAACATTCACGATACTGGTCCGATGTTTATTTTCATCCTAAAAACATTCACGATTTTATATTAATCAATCGAAACAATATCGCGGTAAAATTTTTATGTTCCTATTTATCACCCGGCAATACAATTCTTGATGCCGGTTGTGGAGCCGGTGTAACCATGTTATCTTTGATTGTTAAAGGATTTTTTGTGCATGGCATCGATATTTCCCCCAAAATGCTTGATCTTTGTCAGCAAAATTTATCTCATCATGGTATCGACCCCGGACATTATCAATTGACTCAAACAGATTTATACAAGGCGAATTTACCCAGACAATCCTTTGATGGAATAGTTGCTCTGGGATTCCTGCAGTACCAGCCGGATGAATTTACAGCTTTAAAGGCCTTGCAGTCATTGCTCAAACCGGGAGGGATTTTGGTACTTTCTGGTCCAACCAAAATAAAGCTCACGGAATATTTTGGTCTGGCAAAACTTTATTACTCGATTAAGAACAGAAGAGCCAGGTTTAAAAACAATTCTGATGTAGCAGTATTGCATAAGATCTCCTCACATTATTATAGTGTTCGACGTTTTAAGAGATTGTTAAAGAGGACTAATTTTGAGATGCTCGATTTTAAAGGCCATGGGTTTGTTAATTTTGCAATCATTAAAGATTGGACTTCACGGGGGCAATATTTTCTGCACAGGTTCTTTACCGGTGTTTCGAAATTTTTACCGATTCAACGATTTGCCAATGATCTGGTGGTGGTTGCCAGAAAATCAGGGGAGGAATAAATTTTGTTACCTGTTGTAAGAAAATCTTTAATCAAACTTTTGTTTAAATATGCACCACCGGAAATGGTCATTTTATTAAAATCCTTGAATTCATCCCTGAAATCTCAAAATGGTAAGCCATTCCCACATAGAAATATATCAATTTCCGATTCTGTTCAAAGTGGTAAAGTTTTGATCTTAGCCCCACATCCTGATGATGAGGCTATTGGTATGGGGGGGGTTTTAAGTATGCATCTTGAAAATAATGACGAAGTAACCGTATTATATATGACTAATGGAAAAGGGGCAGGAAATTCCAGTGGTGAACTCGTTGCAATAAGAAGAAAAGAAGCAGAATCATTGGGTAAAAATTTTGGCATTTCCCAAATTTTCTGGAAATTTGATGATACCTGCTTAACCAATGACAAGGTTACCGTTTCAGCTTTAATTAATGTGCTCGATCAAGTTCACCCTGCAATAATTTATGTGCCCTCTTTTTTTGATCATCATTACGACCATTTCTCTGCCAACCAGATTTTAATTGATGCTTTAAAAAATATATCTCCAGCTCAACTGATTGTTGCAGGTTATGAAGTTTGGGATCAGATCCCATTCCCCAATCACATAGTTGACATATCCCGTTATTTTGAGCAAAAAAGCCGATTACTCGCTCATTATTCCACCCCCCTTAAGACAACTGATTTCATTAAGCTGTGTAAATATCGAAATGCCCTTCATTTTTTTCTATATCTGGACAGCGCAAGGAAAGAGAGCGAGGGTTATGCGGAAGCTTTTTGCTGGTTTGATTATAAAACATATATGGAGCTGTACCACCAATATTTAAAAACTTTAAAAGAGCACCATAGCAGACTCCCTTCTCATCTGATTGATCGGGGATTACTAATTTAGTCTTTTTCAGTTTTACCTTTCATGCCTTCTCAAAAGTCTAATTATAAGCTCTTATTTATTGTTGGCTTCCCTCGAAGTGGGACAACCTGGATTATGTGGCTTCTTGCGCAGCATCCAGAAGTAGTTGCTTGCTTTCATGCAGGATTTTTTCATGCTTTACAACCGCTGTATCACTGGTGGCAGGATAAAGCTGGACTTAGTAAGAGTGTGTATGCTCATAAAAACCAAAGGATCAAGTTATATGATATTCTGTCAATAGAAAAATTTTATACTCACGCACGTTCATTAGCCAAATATGTTTTTGATCAGATTGCTGATTGTAATTCACTGTCCAGAGTGGTGGTAGAAAAAACCCCGGAAAATTTAGAATTTGCTTCATGGATTCTTAAAATTTTTCCGGAAGCTTATATTTTGCATGTGATACGGGATCCTCGAAGTATTTACCCATCATTCCGAAACGCGGCTTATTCCTGGCTGCAAGTACCCAATATGTCCGTAGCCCCTAATCCCTTTGAAGTTGCCAAGGGGTGGCGTTCTTATATTGAACGAGGAAAGCAATTAAAAAAGATTACTGATAATTACCGAGAAATACAATATGAAACTCTATTTAACCATGGAATTGAAGAATTACAGAAGATTTACGCATGGTTAGATCTGCCAGCCGATCAGGCTTTTTGTGAAAAGGTTATGGAGTCTTCTAAGATAGAAGAGTTACGTAAAAAAAAATATCTGGCTCCACAGGGTTTTTTTCGAAAGGGAAAGGCTGAAGGATGGACCGAGGAATTATCTTCCCGTCAAACCAGAATTATTGAATATCTGGCAGGTGATTTAATGCAGAAAATGGGCTATAAACTCACCTGTAAGAAATTTGATGAAAAGCCCTGGGAAGTAAGTATTTATGAGGTTATCTCAAAAATCTTGCGCAAATTTTCTCATGGACCCGATGCGGTATTAGAAAGACTCTCGAAATTCAATTCACTCAATGGACGTCTTAATCCAAAGAAACGCCTGCAAATTCTCATAAAAACCTTAACAGAAATGACAAAATAGAAAATTCCTGGTAAATATGGAAATTTTATCCGCAGATGCTCCTCAAGCACATTTAAGCAATACTTTAGATATACCCGGATCTCCCTTTATTGTGATCACTTATCCTTATCCGTTAGGTGAGGCAAGTGGTGGAGCGAGAATGACTCGTGAAATTGCTCGCCATTTAAGTAGATTAGGAGCCAGGGTAGTCGTTCTGCCAATTTCAACCAATGGTCTTAGCCGAGGATTTCCACGTTCGCCAATAGATGAGAAATTGCTTGGTTATGAGTACGATGAAGGCTTAGCAAAAGACTCGGTGGAAATAATACGGGTTCCTCAAAATCCTTTATATTTTCATCTCGATGGATTATCGGTTAAGAAAATTCTCAAAAAAATCTTTAAGCAACAAAAAGTTAATCTGGTTTTAAGCTATTTTCATGAAGGAGCTTTTATATATTCGTGGTTACAAAATCAGGATGTAAAGTTCGGTTATATTGCTACCTGGATCACTTATGAAAGATTAAAAAGAAAAACATCAAGAAATATTCGATATCTATTACGGTATTGGTG
>CAZMEG010000240.1:0-5845 GCA_964565205.1 uncultured Cytophagia bacterium | reverse complement strand
GTTCTTAACCGGTGTAAAGCAAGATATTTAGAATAAATCGCTTGCTGGCCTGGACAATATCGTCAGGTACATTTTGTCCGTTAGTTAAAAAAGATACAGGCAGATTTATTTTTTTTACTACATTAAGAATATTACCCGGTCTCTTGGTTTCATCCAGTTTGGTGAAAAGAAGTCGATTCACCGGAAGAACTGAATAATTCTTTACGATATCTATTAAGTCTTCTGTGCGCAAGGATATGGCCAGAACCAAATGTACCTCATCGGGTCTGGCGAGATCCATGAATTTAGCAAGTTGATCCATATTTTCACGGTTGTTTATAGGGCTTCTACCAGGGGTATCCACTAAGATTACATCGTGATTCTTAAATTTTTCAATAGCTGTGCGAACATCCTCAAGATTGTAAGCAATTTCAATGGGTAAACGGGCCAGAGCCGCAAATGTCTTTAATTGTGCTGCGGCTGCCACTCGATATGTATCCACCGTAAGTAAGGCAACTTTATGTTTACCATAAAATTGAGGATGGGTGGCCAGCTTTATTAAAGTAGTAGTCTTCCCCATACCGGTTGGGCCTACCAAATAAATTACTTTTGCTCGATTTTTCGGTAAAACAATTGAACGCTCTACTTTTATAATTTTTGATATCTCATCATAGAATACTGTTTTTACCTTTTTCTCGTCTTCGATTTCATCCTGTTTAAGATTTAAAATAACCTTTTGAATGAGAGATAGTGCTATTTCTTCATCAATGCCCTTATTTTGAACCAGAAAGTGAAACATTTCGGGCAAAAGCATAATTTTAGGGTACTTCAGTTGATGAGAGATATCCAGGACGACTTCTTTTAAAGCTCTAAGCTCCGATTTGATTTCAGCAACTTCGATCTGATTATTTGGCCTGGTAACTTTTTTTACATCTGCAGGTGAATAAAATTTCTGATATCCTTTTGATTCTGCTGTTTGGGGTGAGGCATTATTGGGGGCTGGGATAGCCGTGATTTCAACCATCTCTGGTTTTAAAACATCAAAAATGCTTCTGGAAGTAATTTTGCGAGTCTGTAAAATTACGGCATCTTCCCCCAGTGATTCTTTTACTTTTCGCATGGCTTCTTTTACACTGGGGGCAGTAAATTTTTTAATCATACTTTTCGAGGCCAATGCTTCCTATGGAGTTTATTTTTAGTTCCGGTGTTAGTTCAGCATATGAAAGAACCACAAGATTGGGAAAAACAGGTTCAAAGAATTTCTGTACA
The DNA here is from genome assembly GCA_964565205.1 of uncultured Cytophagia bacterium. Classification (GTDB taxonomy): domain Bacteria; phylum Zhuqueibacterota; class Zhuqueibacteria; order Oceanimicrobiales; family CAZMEG01; genus CAZMEG01. The sequence goes on along the minus strand of CAZMEG010000240.1, from coordinate 4,597 downwards.
TACCGTCGAATGTTTGGACTGGTTACAAGCACGGCTTTTCCATAAGTCGCCATCATCTGTTGAATTTTATTGCTGGCTTGCGAATAAAGTTGTTCAATGGTGTTGGGATGTAAACCAAAATTCTGTCGCGGACGTTTACCGCCTTCCATTTGTTGCATGACAAATTCCTCAAAGCGAGGATCGAGGGTAATTACCGTTATGGAGTCGCTTTCGTTTTTGTGCATATTACTAATGGTCTCTGCAAGGGCTACACGGACATATTCGGTTAACAGTTCAGGGTCTTTGGTCATGGGGGCATAATCAGCCAGGGTCTCCAATATGGTCGACAGGTCTCGTATGGGGATATGTTCACGCAACAAGTTGCGCAGTACATTTTGAACAGTTCCCACAGAAAGTAAATTGGGTACCAGTTCTTCTACTACGGTAGGATTTTCATTTTTAAAAGTATCCAGGAGTTTCTGGACTGCTTCGCGATCGAGAATTTTATGTAAATTGGCTTTCAATACTTCTATCAGATGGGTGGCAATTACCGAAGAAGCCTCGACAACTGTGTAGCCTTTTAACTCGGCCTTTTCCTTTTGTTCTTCATTCAACCAGTAAGCTGGCATTTTAAAAGTAGGATCAAGGGTTTTAATTCCCTCCAGTTCTTCATCCTCGCCATCCGGGACCAGAGCCAGATAATACCCGGTCATAACCTCACCACGAGCTATTTCGTTGCCTTTTATTTTGATCACATATTCATTTGATTTGAGCTGAATGTTGTCCCGAATGCGAATGGGCGGTACCAGAACCCCAAGTTCCTGAGCAATTTGTTTTCTAATCATGGTCAGGCTATTCAGGAGTTCACCATTTTGATTGGGGTCTATAAGCGGAATTAAACTATATCCGATTTCCATTTCAAGCGGATCGACATGAAGATAGCTTTCGATTTTTTCCTGAGGTCGTTCTTCTTCCTGTGGCTCTTCGATTTCGGTTTTTTTCTCTTCTAATTCAGTAGAAAATTCACCGGTTAAATATCCCAGGCCCCCGGTTATGAGACTTAAAGTTAAAAATGGGAGTGTGGGCAAACCGGGCACGATTCCCAGGAAAAAAAGCACCCCGGATGCAATATAAATGGGGCGGGGTTTGGCCAGTAATTGACTGGTAAGGCTTCTGGCTAAATTGCTTTCCGTTGAAGCTCTGGAAACAATAATCCCGGCAGCGGTGGAAATAATTAGTGCAGGAATTTGAGAAACCAAACCGTCCCCGACGGTAAGGACTGTATACGTCTGCAAAGCCTCCTGAAAACTCATCTTTAATTGAAGCACACCGATTATGAGTCCGCCGAGAATATTGATGAGAGTGATAAGCAAGCCCGCTACCGCATCTCCTCGAACAAACTTGCTGGCTCCGTCCATAGCACCATAAAAATCTGCTTCACGACGTATTTCGTCTCTACGTAAACGAGCCTGCTGTTCATCAATTAGGCCAGCATTAAGGTCAGCATCGATGGCCATCTGTTTGCCGGGCATGGCATCCAGTGTGAAGCGGGCGGCTACTTCTGCTATTCTACCAGCACCTTTGGTAATCACAACAAAATTGATGGTAATTAAAATTATGAAAATTACTAATCCTACTACATAATTCCCTTTCACCACAAAACTACCAAATGATTCAATAATTTGACCGGCATACGCCTCGCCTAAAATCAACCTTGTGGAAGCCACATTGAGAGAGAGACGGAATAGGGTAATTATTAACAGGATACCAGGAAATACCGAAAATTCCAGTGGACGAATCATGTACATGGGAATCAAAAGAATCATGAGAGAACAGGTAATGTTGAGGGCTATCAATATATCCAGAAGAAAACTGGGTAGCGGTATGATCATGAACATCAAAATGGCTACTACGGCGACAGCCAGTAAAATATCCGTACGGTGAACAATACCACGAAATAAATTGGCACCTAAAGTTGTCTCAGCGGTATTATCCATGGTTTCACTTGTGTGGCCTTATTCAGTTGTTTTTATGGCGCAATTGATAAACATAAGCCAGAACTTCCGCCACAGCATGGTAAAGTTCAAAAGGTATCTGTTCGCCTACCTCACACATTTTAAATAAAGAACGTGCAAGGGGTTTGTTTTCATAAATTGGAATATCATTTTGCCTGGCGATCTCTTTAATTCTCTGAGCAAGTAAGCGAGCTCCTTTTGCCACAACAGTGGGGGCTTGCATAACTTCAGGATCATATTTTAAAGCTACCGCTAATTCCGTTGGGTTCGTCACCACCACATCCGCTTCAGCAGCATTTTGCATCATCCGCTCACGTGCTCGAGCTCTCTGTAAGCTACGTATTGTGCTTTTAATCAAAGGATCACCTTCCGTTTCTTTTTGCTCTTCCTTCACCTCCTGTTTGGTCATCATCAAATCTTTTTTATATTGCCATTTCTGGTACATGAAATCTAATATAGCCAGCACCAGCAAAGCCATCGAAGTATTTAAGACAAGCCGAAAAACCAGGGAACTGCTAAAGTTAAGAATATGGGCTACACTCTCGTTAGCCAGTAGTACAAAACTTTGTTTGTGGTGGATAATTGTCCAATAAGCTATTAAGCCAACTATTGCCACCTTAAAAATTCCTTTGCTCAGTTCAACAAAAGATTTAAGTGAAAACATACGTTTAAAACCGGCCAAAGGATTTATTTTATTCAGGTCAGGAGTAAGGGGTTTGGTGGTAAACAAAAAACCGACTTGCAATAAATTTGAACTGATGCCTACTACAGCTATGACAAGAATTAAAGGCAATGTAACAGTTAATAGATTTTTCAGAAAAGAATTAAATATTAACTTAATTGATTCACTCTGAACGGACACGCTACCAACATTTAAATAAAACGATTTAAAAAACAAAATTAGATTGGTTAATATCTTTCCACTTAAAAAATAAAGCACAATAATTCCGAAGAATAAAATAAAGACAGAGTTTAATTCTGCACTTTTAGGAACATTGCCCGATTCTCTGGCTTTTTGTAAACGTTTTGGTGTCGCTTGCTCAGTTTTGTCCTGAAACGAATCTGCCATTTTTTAAAAAAATTTTAGAAATTCTTCTACTATATCGGGATCAAAGGCTTTTCCTGCTTCAGCCTTTAATTTTTCCACGGCTTCTTCAATAGTGTGCATACGCCTGTAAGGTCGATCGGAGGTGTAGGCATCAAAAAAATCGGCCACAGCAACGATTCGTGCGAACTCGTTTATTTCTCTACCTGCAATGCCATTGGGGTAGCCTGTTCCATCAAAGCGCTCATGATGTTGTAAAGCCACAATCGTAATCAGCCCTTTCAGAAAGCATTGTCTTCCCAGATGCTGAAAGCCTTTTACAGTGTGTGATTTCACGCTTTCAAATTCAGCCGGGCTTAGTTCACCGGCTTTGGACAGTATAGCATTATCAATAAATAAAATGCCAATATCATGTAACAAAGCCGCAAGACCTAAATCCAGTAATTTCAATTGATGATAATGTAATCGGTATCCAATTAAAATTGAGTAGGTTGCCACATTGATGCAATGCTGATACAGATAATCACTTTTTCTTTTAAGGTCTAAATATTTAAGTCCGCCCTTTATTTTGAAATTCACTTCTTTTAGAATATTTTCTGCCAGAACGATGCTTTCTTTTTTGCCTTCAGCCACGATGGCGCGATCCTGGTGAGTCAGTTTTTTAAAAATATCTTGTAAAATTGTAGGAGCCTTTGCTCGTAGACTTTCTGAGATAACTAAATTATCTGTTTCTAACTCATTAGAGTTGTTTTCCTGAATATAAATACTTTGATATCCCATTTCTTTAATATGATTATAATGTAATTCGCTTATTTGTGTACCTTTGCGTAAGAGCAAACTCCCTTTGGAACTGTAAAGGTTTTGGCCAAGATATTTCCCAATGATTTGAGAAGTTAACTCTTCCAGTCTGACATCCATGACCTTTCTCCTAAATTATTTTAATTAAACTGATTAAATCCCTTTGCCAGAGTTTTATAAAGGATTCCAACAAAAGATTAAAAATGGGCAAAGAAGCAATTAAAATAAACAGGCCGATACCAAGTCTTACTGGTAAGCCAATGAAAAATATATTCATCTGAGGTACAAGCCTCGCCATAATGCCCATACAGACTTCAATAATAAACAGGGTTACCAAAGCGGGGGCAGCAATTTTAATGGCTATTTTAAACAATTCATTAAAGGCTAACAGGAGTTGTTTTATCGCAAGAGTTGAAATAAAACTATTTGTGTTTAACGGAATAAATCTAAAAGTTTCATAAATTGCAGCTATGATAAAATGATGACCATTTAAGATTAAAAATAATAAGATTGCCGTTAGAGAGTAGAAATTACCAACCGGAGATGCCTGAGCTCCACTTTCCGGATCGATTAATTCAGCAATGCCAAGCCCCATTTGATTACCAATGATACGTCCGGCAAATTGAAATCCTTCAAAAATTAGTTTTGTGTAAAAACCTATAAACAACCCTAAAAGAATTTCCCGGCCTGCCTTAAAAGCTAAATTGGTAAAATATAGATTCTTAAAAGCACTTTGCTGTTTAATTACCGGCATAAGACA
>CAZMEG010000239.1:2538-5848 GCA_964565205.1 uncultured Cytophagia bacterium | reverse complement strand
ATTTGAAAAATTTCAATTTTCCCAGATCTATTTAATTCACAAACTTTGAGGATGCCAATGTAAATCCTAATAGAATAAATCCCAAATCCCGGAATTAAGGTGGGATTTGTTGATTGGGATTTGGGATTTCTTGATTATGTTGATCCTATTGTCAAACCAATAATTATGGAAATAAAGTAACCAGTTATTCTATAACGATTTCGGGTGGGGAATCACCTGTGGCAAAAACCATATCTTTTGCGACAAAAACAGCATAGCGGTTGGTGTCAGCTTTGGCTTTTTTACCAATAACCAGGGATATCTTTTTGCCATCCTTCAAGACTCTTGTATAGCCGTCAAAGAGTTTGTAGTCCATAAATTGAAAATACACATCGGACCCTTGAGCCTTCCAGACGATCTTCTCTCCACGTTTTGCTTTTACACGTGTTTTGGTTTTATCAGCCGTATGCACTACTTTCCACTGATTATCTATCTTCATGATCGTAAGTTCATGCACGATAGGCGGTGAAGGTGATTTGAAAAGTTTTTTTGCGCCGGTAAAACCAAACAGAGCAATGCCAGCACAAATGATTAATATAAAATATAGATATTTGTTACGCATGGTTTCCCTCCTTTAATCATAATTAATTATTTTTAATAGAAATTAAAGCCTCATGAAAACGATTATCCCCGATTAAACCTTTTAATTCAGGCTGGTTTTTTATTTCGCTTTCCGATTGACCATGTTTAATAGCCTTGACAATCCATTCAATAGCTTTTGCACGCTCTCCCAGGGCTTCATAGGTGGTGCCAGATCGGTACATCACCTGCACGTTTTTAGGTGCCAGGTTTTGTGCTATTTCAATCATGCGGCGAGCTTTTTCAGGTTCGTCCACCATGGAATAATAATTGGCCAAACGCGAAAGTACCTCCGGGTCATTAGGATTGATTTTTAATTTTTTTTCAGCGAGTTTAATAGCATGAAGAAATATAGATCTGGCTTTATGACGTTCAGCAGGTATCCAGTTATAAGTGGAAGCAAGGTTCCCCCAGATCAGATAATCAGACTTGTTAAACTCCAGGGCTTTTTCATACATACGGGCTGCTTTTTCATATTGACCTTCAATAAAATAGAGGGTGGCCAGATTGGAAGTAGCCCCGTAAGTCTTTTTGATGCGAAAGGAATGTTCAAACATCTGACGGGCTTCAGGCCATCTTTCCATCAAATAATACATGCTGCCGAGATTATTATAACCGCGATAATTATCGGGAGTAAGAGCAATAACCTGTTGAAATTGTTGAATAGCATCCTCATAGCGACCATTGCGAAAATAAAATATGCCAAGTTCATTGTAACCAGCCCAGTAATCGGATTTCATTTCAATGGATTTTTTATACGTTAATTCAGCATCCGTGAGTCGATTGAGCATTTCATAAGCTTTGGCTAATCCTCGATAAGCATCTGAATTCGTCGGTTCGATGTTCAAGGCTCGATCAAAGTCTTCAATAGCTTTAGAATATTTACCGGTGCCAGAATGAATGATACCCAGAGTAATATTCACCGCTGCCAGTTGATTATTTATATGCCTGGCTTTTTCACACACTTCAATGGCCTTTTCAGCCCAGGTAGATTCTTTGGAATTTTCAAATTTACGCCAGTAAGCCTCACCCAGGCCTGCCCAGGCCAGTGCAAATTTATTATCTATCTCAGTAGCTTTTTGAAAGAGACGAATGGCCGAATCAATATTTTTCATATCTTCATGACGCTGTAAATAGCCTCGCCCCTGTAAGTAAAATTCATAAGCGCCCGGCACAGTCGTTTCCCCTGCTTTCAAAATAACGGTTGTATGAGGATGCAATTCCAGATTCAACATTTCTATTACCTTATTCACCGTTTCATCCTGAAGTGCCAAAACAAGATTCTTGTTTACATCAATTACAGAGGAATTTAACTGACGCATTGTGCGAGCATTAATGAGATTCAAATTCAAACGCATCATGTCATTGATGATCTGTAAACTTCCCGATACCACCAGGTTTACACCAAATGATTGTCTGGCTTCGCCTGGACTTTTAACTTTATAACGGCGTACTTCACTGGCAGGCACTATCCACAGTGATGTATGGGCATTCTCCAGTTTGGTCAATTTACTGGTGAGAACCTCTAACAGTCCATCACACAGCACCTTCCCTTTTTCATCATCACTTATGTTACTAAACGGCAATATAGCCAGATGCTGGCGATTGGGCATCGATCTCTCCTCAGACCAGCTCATTATCTTCTGCCAGCTTAAAGGCAAAATTATGCCAACAAACAACACTAAAATCAAAATCCCTACGTGAATCCAGGATAATTTTCTGGTGAAACCAATTGCAGGTATACGAAGATAATTTTTTGATATGCGGACGTCTGTTAAAGCTTCCCCATGTAGCACCCGCTTTAATTCGGTCTCAATTTCCTGCGAACTATGGTACCGCTCTTTGGTTTCCTTCTTTAAGCATTTATTTAAAATATATTCAACTGAATCAGAAATTGATTCATGAAAATTTGACGCCGGTAAAGGATCTTCATGGAGTATGGAATACAATAAAGCTTGTTCATATTCATGTTGAAAGGGAAGATGTCCGGTCAACATTTCATAAAACACCACACCAAATGACCAGATGTCTGTGAGGATGCTCACATCATCGCCACGCGCCTGTTCAGGTGACATGTAAGCTACAGTGCCCAGGGTGGTTCCTATTTGAGTCAGGTGATCACCGGTGCCGATTTTTGCCAGGCCAAAATCCATGATTTTGACCTGGCCATCTTTTGTAATCAATATATTGGATGGTTTTATATCGCGATGGATAATGCCTTTTTGATGAGCAGCCGACAAACCTTTGAGAATCTGTAAGGCATAATCCATGGCCTCTTTAATGGAAAGGGCTCTTTCGCCAAGCAGGGCTTTCAGTTCCTGGCCTTCGATATACTCCATGACAATGAACAACATATCTTTGGCTTCTTCAATAGCATGGATGGTAGCGATGTTGGGATGATTCAGAGCAGCAGCGGCTTTAGCTTCAATCATGAAGCGGTTGCGTTCGTCTAAACTCGCTGCAATGGGTCTGGGTAAAAATTTGATGGCTACTTCCCGTTCAAGACGAGAATCGTAAGCCTTATACACAATACCCATCCCTCCTTCACCAACTTTTTCGAGGATTTTATAGTGAAGTAATGTATGACCTATCATGAATCCCTTTTAAAGGGCGGAAATCATTTTTAAGAAAGGCTTAACAGGCGAGAATATGAAATAATAAGAAATCGGTTAATCAAACCCTGTGGAAATGA
>CAZMEG010000239.1:0-2528 GCA_964565205.1 uncultured Cytophagia bacterium | reverse complement strand
AAAGGACTAAACCTACCAAAGAGCGTGCGGTAGCTGTAGGTAAAGATCTTCGCAAAGAGGAAGTAAAGAAAGATTTAGGGTTCATTTAAGACCCTAATTTTTTTTATTTATCTAATATGGTAAATTAATTTGACATTTGCAAGCTAATTTTAAAATTTAAATGAGTTATTCAATTTAATTGAGGGTTTTATTTTGAGGTCTGGCTATGTGCCAGTTTTTATCCCAATCAATAATTTCATAGCGGTTGGTCATGGGGAAAGCAGGCGGACGACGACTCTTAAGACGTTTGTCAAATTGCACATGAGTGGCATATCGAGGTTCCGTGGCCGAAAGGGTGCCAGCCGTCAGACTACCATAAATAAACAGCTTAGCGTGCCCGTTACCATATAAATGCGTGACCCGAAAACGCCTTTTTGCGTAAATAGCTGCATAAATATATAAATCTCCCGGGCCGGTCACCGAGGGATGTCCAATTTCGATATCTTTGTCACATACCAGTCCCAGATAGTCATCAGAACCATTTAAACTTTCAGGATGACGGGCGTAAGTTAAATCGTTATCGATGATAATCTTTTTCGCTGAATAAACCAGAATCTTACCCCGCACGACTCCTTTCACATGCAAAGTGGACTTTTTGTCCCCCAAAATGAAAAAGGGCTTTTGCGGAAGTCGTTTCGTATTCCAGTCACTTTCCGATTTTGTTTTCCAGACAAGTGTGCCGTCACGCTGGAAATTAATCCAGGTCTCTTCCTCAAATATTTGTACCTGATCTTCTGTGAGAGTGCTATCACTACTAAAAGGCTGGGCTGACTTCGGTAATAATATTTCTTTCACCCCCATTTCAATGCCAGCCAGAAACACCTTTTTTCTATCAAAGAAAGCCAGAGGATCGATAGAGCGTATCTGGTATCCGGCCGTAGTAACCTTGCCATAAAACTTTGGTTGTATCCCCCCCTGACCACTGAGATTAAACACGGTATTGGAATGGAAACGCCCTACAAGTTTATCATCATGTATGGCAACATGCGGGTCCCAGTAGTCAACAAACTGGGCAAAATTACAAAACGCCAGACGACGCATTTTCATTTCAGTACTGAGAGTATAACCTTCTTTCTCAGTAAGGACTTTTACCACCACTTCATCCACGTCCATATTGGAACGGGCTGGTTGATGAGCCACCCGGGCACGATAAATCTGCTTTTTGATTTTCCACACCAACGTGGTATCCCGCCGATCAAATTTGTAAAGATTTTCAGCTAATTTCTTTGCTTTTTTGTACAGTTCTTTCTTCTCTTTAAACGTCATCGAAATCTTTGCCGGGATAATATCCTCTCGGTGTACCTTTAATCTATTCAACTTTAAAGGCGACGGAGCAACCGTGGTCACAAAATACGGACCTTTAATAGTTTTCAAGTCTGTGGTTTCCGATGTAATACTTGATTTGACCGCTTCCTCCACACTCTTATGATTTTCTTTAAATAATTCAGGATTGGTGTTTTCAAATGGTTCAAAGGTTGGCTGTTTTGGAGTGGTAGATTTTTTAATTGTATCTAAATTGATCTGTGAATTCGGTCGGATCTGCTGTTTACTTTTTTGAATTTTTTTTGTGTTCTCCGGCGTTTTATGCTTCTCCATATCGACCTTTGATTCCTCGTAATCTTTGGCCGGCATAAACACAAAATCAAAAACCAGGGGTGGGGTGTACATTTCAGCGATATGGATAAAGCTGAAAACCACAGCCGCCAGACCCAAGAAAAGTAGATGCAAAAGAACAGATAACCCCAGCGCTTTCCTGAAAGAAATAGGAGAAGTAAATAATTCATTTAATATGGCTTTTAATTTGGCTTGATTTAACATGGGGATTTTTAAATTTCGCCCTATTCTTCTTCTATCTCGGCCGACCAGCTTACCTGGATGCCTCGTTTTACGCTAACAGCAGCAGGACATTTATTTTCGTGAATGTTTAATGCTCTTTCGGCGGCTTCTCTTTTACCTTTAGGTATTTTAACGTGATATTTAACCCGAATATTGGTTACCACAATGGTGCCCTCAATATTTTCAATGTCACCTTCAACTTCTGAATACAGCTTGTCAGGATAACTGGGAATCCCACGTGCTTCCAGCACGCCTCCAAGAGTTCCGGTGAGTCACCCACCAACTGCTGCCACCAGATAATCCAGGGTAGCGGGTAATTCTTCTTCCGGTTCCATTTTATAAAAATGCTTGATCCCGCCATGCACTCCAAAGCGTACCGGTTCCTTGAAGTTTTCAATGTAGGCGCGACGAATGGGTCTTTTATCCTGATAAATAGTAATTTTTGAGGTGTGAATTAACTCTCCCATGCCATCTCCTTTTGTATTATGAATTTTGCAATTAGGTTATCGGGGATTCGAACATTTGACCTGCCACTGCTTTTTTCTTTTTTAATATAGTCTTTTCTTATTAAAATGCAAAAGTTTTATTTTTTAATCCCGCTGCTCGCTCTTGATTATTTTTTTAAATTTTAATATAATTAACCTGCATTATTC
>CAZMEG010000238.1:0-5853 GCA_964565205.1 uncultured Cytophagia bacterium | reverse complement strand
GAGTAATGGATGATTGGATTGATGGAGTAATTGAAGAGTCGAGAGGTTTATTCAGTAATTCATCACTCCAAAACTCCATTACTCCATTACGCATGAACAAGTTACATGGCATACCAAATTTTAGTGGAAACTTTATATGAACTCCGAAAATAAATTGTCGGCCGAATTCCCTTTTGAGAGCAAGTATGTCCAGGTGCATGGGCATCAAATTCATTACATCGAAAAAGGTCAGGGTCCGGTATTTTTGTTTCTACATGGCAATCCTACCTGGAGTTATTTGTGGCGCAATGTTATTCCTCCCATCGCCGAACATGGTCGATGTGTGGCCCTGGATCTCATCGGATTTGGTAAATCTGATCGACCCCGCATAGGGTACCGATTTCTGGATCACTACCGTTATGTGACAGGTTTTATCGAAACGTTACAATTAAAGGATATCATTCTGGTGGGCCATGATTGGGGTGGTGTGCTGGGTTTTTATTATAGCTTAAATAATCAGGAGAATATAAAGGGCATCGCTTTTATGGAAACCTTCCCCTTTACATTCTCCTGGGATGAGTTTCCGCGTGATTTTAAATTAGGCTTCAAACTTTTTCGAACTCCCGGAATCGGACACTTTTTAATCATGGTGATGAATGTTTTTGTTAACAAAATTTTACCTTCCGCGGTTTATCACGGGTTATCCGAGGAAATCCATGCTAATTATAAGGCTTGCTTTCCCACCATTCGATCCCGCTACCCGGTCTATGTCTGGCCCAATGAATTACCTATTGAAGGAAGATATAATAAAACATTTCAAATCATCCAGAAAATTGAAGATGCGCTCCCGCAATTTAAAATGCCCATGCTGTTGATTACGGCTGAACCCGGTGGAGTGATTCGTAAATACAGATTGGAATGGTTGAAGAAAAGAATTCATCAATTGACCGTAAAATCTATCGGACCGGGTATTCATTTCTTGCAGGAAGATAATCCACTGGGAATTGCAGAGGCAATTCTGCAATGGTCTCAGGAACAAACATTTTTAGCTTAATAAGTTGAATTTTACAAATGATTGGTGCATATTATTTTCACGATCATGAAGAAGACTTTTGACCGACAAGATCGGATATTAGCGATCGACCTGGGTACCTCGGCCTGTAAGGTAGCGTTAGCTGATTTGCAGGGTAAAATTTTCGCTCATGAAGTGGAGCCCATGCAGGTGATTTTTCTGCCCGATGGTGGCGCCGAGCAAAATCCAGATGAATGGTGGAAGGGGATCCAGAAAGCTACTCATAGACTCATAAAAAATTCCAGGATAAATCCCCAAAAAATTGTTGCCGTTTGTTGTACAGCGCAGTGGTCGGGCACAGTGCCGGTTGACAGGAAGGGGCGTCCCTTAATGAAGGCCATTATCTGGATGGATTCGCGGGGGGAACCTTACATTCGTCAGGTTATTGGTGGGGCGATCTCCATTGAAGGTTATGCCCCTTTGAAATTGTGGCGCTGGATTCGCCTGACCGGTGGAGCACCCACACAATCTGGTAAAGATTCCATAGCGCATATTTTATACATTAAAAATAAACACCCGGAGATTTACGCGGACACTTACAAATTTCTTGAACCCAAGGATTATTTAAATTTAAAATTAACCGGTAAATTTGCCAGTTCAGGGGAATCCATGGCTCTGCACTGGGTAACCGATAATCGGGACCTTCAACGTATTCACTATCATGAGCGATTGCTCAATATACTGGATATCGATCGGGACAAGTTGCCTGATTTGTACAGATCGGTAGATATTCTGGGCCCCATCTGTCCGGAAGCCGCTGAAGCTCTGGGTATTTCCAAGGAAGCTCAGGTGGTACTGGGTACTCCGGATGTTCAGTCAGCCGCTCTCGGTTCGGGGGCCGTGGGGGATTTTGAACCTCACCTCTACATTGGTACCTCCTCATGGTTAACCTGTCATGTGCCATTTAAAAAAACCGATTTATTACATAACATGGCTTCGTTACCATCGGCTATTCCGGACAAATATTTTGTGGCTAATGAACAGGAAACAGCAGGAGCCTGCTTAAATTTTCTTAAAGATCAGGTTTTTTTCCATGACGATGCACTGGACACAGCCCTGAGTTCCAATAACATTTACCAGAAGTTTGATCAAATTGTTGAACGGACAAAGCCAGGGAGCGAAGGCGTCATTTTCACACCATGGTTGTATGGTGAGCGTACTCCCGTGGACGATCGGTTCGTTCGTGGAGGCTTTTACAACCTTTCTTTGAAAACGACCCGCGAACATCTAATCCGGGCGGTCTATGAAGGGGTGGCTCTTAACAGTCGCTGGCTTTTGCACTACGTGGAAAAATTTATTAAAAGGCGACTGGATCGTATTCATATGATCGGCGGGGGCGCTAACTCAGAAATCTGGTGCCAGATCCATGCAGATATTTTAAATCGTACCATCGTACAGGTGAAAAATCCGATTGAGGCGAATGTTCGGGGGGTGGCCATTCTTGCCTCTGTGGCTCTGGGGTCTGGTTCGTTTGAAGAACTGGGTCGCCGGGTAGAAATAGCCGGGACCTTCTCACCTGATTCTCGCAATAGAAAAATTTACGATTTTTTATTCAAGAAATTTGTGCAAATTTACTCAAGAAATAAAAAAATTTACCGGTCATTGAATAAAACCGATTCCATTGTTTAATAAGGGAATCGGTTAAATAGCAGGAGTAGCAATCATGGGTATGAAGCAATTTATCCTCAAGCAACTGGAACGGTTGAATCCAAAAATGGCCTCCAAAATGGAAAAAATCATCCGATCGGTCTCCTTTTTACAAAAAAAAGTAGAAAAAGAATTGTCTGACATGATGTCCAGAATTGAGGCCATGGTCAAGCCTTACAAAAATCTTTTACCCCAATTTAATCAGATCCCACCAGTAGGTAGGGATAAGCAAGAAATCTTAAAAGAAATGACCCAGTTGCAGGAAAAGGAAGCACAGCGATGGCAGCAGGGGTATGCTTCCGGGGCCGTATATCATGGCGATCCCGAACATATCGAATTTCTCAATCAGGTGTTTGCCATCAATTCTCAGAGCAATCCTCTCCATGCTGATCTGTGGCCCAGCACTATCAAATTTGAAGCCGAAATCGTTGCTATGACCGCAAACATGCTGGGAGCAGCAGAAATTCAGAACGGGAACCGGGAACGGCAAATTTGTGGCACCGTGACCTCAGGGGGAACTGAAAGCATTTTACTGGCCATGAAAACGTATCGGGACTGGGCTCGCGAAACCAAACATATCACTGAACCGGAAATGATTATTCCTACAACTGCGCATCCGGCCTTTGAGAAGGCCGCCCATTATTTCAACATTAAACTGGTGCGTATTCCGGTGGATGCCAGCTATAAAGCCAATGTGGAAGCCACCCGTAAAGCTATTACTCGCAATACTATTGTGCTGGTGGGCTCGGCACCTTCTTTTCCGCACGGTATTATCGACCCGATTGAAGAGCTTTCCGAGTTAGCCAGGGAACATAAAATCGGCTTTCACACCGATGCCTGTCTGGGAGGCTTTATATTACCCTGGGCAGAAAAACTGGGTTATGATATCCCGCCCTTTGATTTCCGCCTGCCCGGGGTCACTTCAATTTCGGTGGATACACACAAGTATGGGTATGCTCCAAAAGGCAATTCGGTAATTTTGTATCGTGGGGAGGAATTGCGCCATTTCCAGTACTTTACTTCCACAGACTGGCCCGGAGGGCTTTATTTTTCACCTACCTTTGCGGGCAGTCGTCCAGGAGGATTAAGTGCTGCCTGCTGGGCAGCGCTGGTTACCATGGGCGAAAAAGGTTACCTGGAAGCCACGAAAAAAATCCTGAATACCGCCGCGGCAATTCGCAGGGGTATTGAAGAAATCCCGGAACTGAAAGTGCTGGGCGATCCCCTCTGGGTAATCGCCTTTGCTTCTGACACCATCGATATTTACCGGGTGCTGGAATATATGACGCAACGTAAATGGAGTTTAAACGGCCTGCATAAGCCGGCAGCTATTCACCTCTGTGTTACCCTGCGACATACCCAACCAGGGGTGGCTGAAAGATTTCTTAAAGATCTAAAAGCCGCCGTCGCTTACGTGAAAGAACATCCCACTGAAGCAGGGAGTCTGGCCCCTATTTACGGCATGGCCGCCACCATTCCATTCCGTGGAATGGTCAGCGAAATGTTAAAAAAATATATGGATATGCTTTATCGTGTGTAAACAAAATTTCGATTAAGACTTCTTTTTCTTTTTAATTAAATCACTGCGTTTCAATTTTAATTTCTTAAAACTCTCATCAGAAATCACGTAATACCAGCGAGCAAATCGAGCATTAAGGTCATCGGAAATCTTTTTCCCCTTTTCAATTTTTTTCTTCCATTCTTCATGTTTATCGTAGATTTCTTTATTTTTACGATCGGTATCGGTCCAAAGGCTGTCGGGTTTGTTAAGGAAATCGGTATTCTTTGGCTTTGGAGGTTCCTTAAATTGTTTAGCATCAAATTCGGTAGTAATGAATAAGTAGCGATTTTCACCTGGTCCTTTAGCTTCACTGGTGTCGGTTCCCGCTGTAACAGCCAGACCGCGACCATAGACAATCTCACCGAAGCGAAGTGTGTAAATTACACCGTCTTTGGTGCGCACCTGCATTTCTCCCTCATTGGAGAGTAATCGTCCATCTCGTGAGAAGAAATAACCTTTGCTTTGCAACGAAAGAACATCCTCGCGGGTAATACGTACTCCCTTATCATTCATACGGGTTAAGCTCTCCGAAAGGCCCTGCGGTTTAGGTCGGACACCAACTATCGAAAGCTCATCAATGGCACGCAAGAGGTTATTCATTTTATACTTATCTACTTCCTCATCTTTGGCCATTTTATTGGCCTTCCATTCGTCCCCTTTTTTCTCCAATTTTAATACATCCCGTTGATTCACCACACCGGTCATTTCATTGATGGAATAATCTTTCAAAATGACCTCGGTGATATCATCTTTGTTCACTTTGAGCAGATCGGTGTCGATCCAATCGCTGAATTTAGTAGAAATCTCCACATCAACTTTGGAAACATACACCCGTTTTTGTCCTGGAAGGCGCACGAAGTGAAATTTCTCTCTGCCTTCCACCGGTTTACCGATGATAATGTCCGCCAGGACTACATCATTCTCACCTTTAATGGTTACCCGTTTCCCACGACCTTTTAGGGAGGTGGCTTTTTCATCCAGGGGATCGATGACACCACAGGCTTCGTAATCGGCTACATTGTCGGTACGGAAATCGTCTTTTCTTAACAACATGATCCCGGCAGCGGTCTTTGCCAGCCGATCTTTGGCATCGGCCGGGTAATCATGATGCGAAGGAATGGTCCAGCGACCATCTTTAAAGGTGACTTTAAAGGGTCGGGGGTCTCCGGTCTCTTCGTCATATTCAATGACTTCCAGAGTTTGCGCCGCATTAGGATCCTTAAAATCAGGG
Source organism: uncultured Cytophagia bacterium (assembly GCA_964565205.1). Classification (GTDB taxonomy): domain Bacteria; phylum Zhuqueibacterota; class Zhuqueibacteria; order Oceanimicrobiales; family CAZMEG01; genus CAZMEG01. The sequence continues at coordinate 363 of CAZMEG010000238.1, read as the reverse complement.
AAGAATAATTCCCCTTTGTCATAAAATTCATCCGGGGTGATTTTGCGTGGGGAAGTAATAAAAGCCAACAGGGCCAGGAATATGGCCACACCTCCGAAAATCGCAGTTTTTCTGGTTTCACTCATGGTTAACTCCTTAATCTTCTTACTGCTGCTGCACCTTCTTTTTCACGGCGTTGCCGCCGTATGAAAATTAGTACACCCATGACAAACACAGGAACAGGAGGAAGCACTACCGCCATGGTTTTAATATTATTCTGAATACGGCGGATCTGGGCTTCCATATTTTCTTTGCTGCGTTGAATTTTCGCTTTCTTCTGGGCTTCAATGTTAGCTTTCAACACCTCAAATTTTCTATTTTCCA
>CAZMEG010000237.1:0-5883 GCA_964565205.1 uncultured Cytophagia bacterium | reverse complement strand
GGAGTCCAGCCATGCCATTCCGAATGCAGCAATGGAGGATAAACATGGCTCCAGCTACCGGGATTGTTAACCAGAATCATCCCGGCGATGGCGATGCCACGAAAGGCATCCAGCGACCACAAACGTTGAGTTTTATCGATCATGGATTGTTTTCCGCTCTAATATTCCATTATATTAATATATATTTGATTAGTTATACCACACTCTTTTTAAATTCGAAATCCTAAACCAGAAAGTCGAAACAAAACCAAAACCTAAATATCCCAAACTGTTTTGAATTTTGTATTTTGGTACTTCGTATTTGTTTCAGAATAGGGGTTTAAATATTTGGATTTCTTTTTCGCGGCCTACTCTGCGAAAAGAGATCGATTTTTAAAAGAAAATCTGGTTTGTACAGCTTAAGGTTAAGATTTAAATTTTAAAAATAATGAAAGGTTTCAAAAATATTCTTTGCCAAAATATTACTCTTAAATTGTAATATTTAACTCTTTAGCAATGGTAATGACATTGGGTAGCGGTTCTTGCCACAGCCATTCGGGTTTCATCCAGAAACCGGGCAGAATTTTAGATTTTACCGTGCCTTCTGTACTCTTCTGAGCAACATATTTGCCTTCGTTATCCAAACAGTATATCTCAAGCCTATGGGTATTTGGATCAATAATCCAGTATTCTTTCACTTTTGCTTGTTGGTATTCATAATACTTATCCCGCCAATCCCGATCCACGCTGTCGGGCGAAACAATTTCCACAACTAAATCCGGTGCACCCTCAATTTCGGTTTCTGTAATTTTAACCTTATTTTCTTTTGAAACATATATTAAATCAGGAACCAGTCGCAACCCAGGTCGAAGTCGCACTTGAAAATTTTCACCCCACACCTTGCCAAGATTATTCTTCGCTACATACAATTGGATTAACCAACCGATAAACATTTGTATACTGCTATGTTTGTTTGATGCCGGTGTAAACACGATAACCTCCCCATCTATAAATTCTGCCCGAATATCTTCATCGCAGAAATCTAAAAATTCCTCCTCAGTCATATATTTGGTCTGTGGTAAGGTGGTGAGCTTTTCTTTTGTGGATGTATCCATGCTTCTAACCCCTGCGATAGCATAACAATTAATTCTTTTTTTATTTATAATTGTAACAGTTTATTTCAAATTAATCAAGCCCTTTTTGTTTAACCACTTTTTATACACAAACCAAAAAATCGCTTCGATCTAAACCCCACGTAACCGAAAAATTATCAGGCCTTTAGTGAATTCATCCACAAAATTTTGTCGAAAGGTTGACACGCCTACATTTCCAAAACCCAATAGGAAATTCAAAACAAATCCAGATAAATCAACTAACAACGAACAACTAACTTCTAACAAAAAATAAACAAGCCTCGCCAGGCCACTTGAAAGTAACCTGACAAGGCTTGCTGGCTATTCAAAAGTAATCTCCATTCTTAAATAGCCGGATCTTCCGGGGTATTAGGATTATTGTTGCGCTCCTGGACGGGATACGGATAAAAATTACGATTTCGCTGGAAAGGATCGCCTGTTGTGGGGCCCGGTTGCTCCAGTCGTCGGCTATCTTCCAGGCGCATACCCGACATGAACAATTCGGCGCTGCGCTGTCTGAAAATCTCATCCCGCACTGCTTCAGTAGTGTTGGGCCCGCTATACGGCTCCAATCCTGCCCCGATACCGAAGGGATCCTGATCCGGGGTTTTAGTGCGTATGGCATTAATTTCCTGGATGGCCGCATCAATCTCGCCAAGTCTTAAATGCGCTTCGGCCCGAATGAGAGCCATCTCTCCGGGCACATAAGCAGGAATGGCTGAGGAGGGCGTGGTAAAAAAGCCACCCACATCCTCAATGGGGAAGCCATTGGGATCGCTTAATTTGTCTGATGGGATCAAATAGAATGCCAGTCGTCCATCGTTGGCTTCGATCTGCTGTAAGCCGAAATTATCGCGTGGAGCATAGTCTTCATCAATGATGATGTCCTGGTAAATTGGATTCTGATTTTGATCATCATAGGTAAAGACAGAGGTAGCGGAAGGATCCACAGCGTTGGCAGCATTGATGGCTTCCTGATACCGGCCTGCCAGAAGGTTGTAACGGGCTCGATAGGCGTTGATGGTGTTTAACAAATCAAAACCACTGCTCAAAATCTTGCTATTGAATTCATCGGAGGGTGGTGTGCTGGTAATGGTTTGCAAGGCAGCTTCCAGTTCATCAATGGCTGTTTCAAAAACCTGCTGACGGGGCACAAAGGAAGCCTTCCCGGTTTTATCCACTGTAACGGGAGCCTGCTCGAAAGACTGGGCCAGGAATCCCAGAGCCATGGCTTTGTACAGGTGAGCCAGGGCTATGATGCCGCTACGCGTCCCCTCGGCTAAGCGCACATTATTAACATTGTTAAGTAAATCTTCGGCCATGCTGATCACACGAAAAGATCTGGACCAGATGGCTGCCACATTGGCGTTGGTGTTCGGTAATCCCGGGCCGCCAGCCTCTAAATCCACCAGATTGGCAAAAGTAGTATTGATGGCAATCTCACGGCTGGTAACTCCCGGGTACAAAATATAGGCCTCCAGGGCCGTGGTTGCATAAAATTGCTGCATCCCCACAGCCAGGGACACAATACCTTCACTGGTAGTAAGAACCTGTTCTTCGGATGCATTGTTGGGATTGGTCACATCCAGACTGCATCCAATGAACAGACCGGTTATAACAACACAGATTAGAGCCACAATTTGTACACATCTATTGTTTTTCATAACGGCTTTCTCCATGGTTTTAAGGTTCAAATTAGAAACTTAAAGTCACTCCAAAAGAAAAGGTGCGTGGTATGGGGACCTCTACAAAGTCAAATCCCCGTACGGCTGTACGCTGGCCAGCTACATTGATTTCTGGATCATAACCACTGTACCCATCAATGGAAAATAGATTTCTACCTATGAAATCAAATCGTATGCTGCGCACACCCGGTAATTTAGGATACCACAAATAGGAGATGGAAAACTCACGCAACTTCACAAAGGAACCGTCTTCGATCCAGTTTTCAAATATTCTAAACACAGCAGCATTATACCCGGCTGGAAGTTCGCCACGCAATTCTTTTTCGTAATCTTTCAGAGTACCAAATGGGAAGAAAGCCGCCAGACGTCGGGTGAAATTAAACACATCCTGGCCAACTACCGCATCAAATTGAGCCCGTACGGTCCAGTGTCGACCGATATTAAATTCGTTGATAAGAGAAGCCGTAAAGTCTGGATTGGGGTCGCCAATGATCTTTCTGGGAGGATCGGTAGCCCGCTGAGGAATGCCATTCTCATCGGTAACGATATTTCCATTTTCATCACGCTGAAAATAGGATCCGTAAAACACGCCCAGTGGCTCCCCATTGATGGCCGCTACCAGACCAAAGGATTGCGGAATAATCAAAATATCGTTTTCAATTCCATTGACTTCATTCCGGTTGGCAGCAAATGTAAAGGTAGAAGTCCAGCGGAAATTGGGCCGATCGAAGGGCACGGCGCGGATAAGCAATTCTACGCCCTTGTTGTCCAGTTCACCCACATTTTGCAAACGATTCAAAAATCCGGTGGACAAAGCCACTTCGCGTTCCAGCAAAAGATCGCTGGTGTGCTGATTATAATAAGTAAATTCAAAGCCCAGACGATCGGAGAACAGGTTGAAATCGGCGCCAACTTCAATTTCACGCTGACGTTCCGGTTTGATATCAGCCCCACCTAAACGTGTGGACGGACGCAAACCTGCCTTGGCATCATAGGAAACCGGGATGTAATTGGTAAACCGATCGAATGGACCGATGGCTGTTAAACCACCTGAAGCACCAATAGCCGCACGCAATTTAAAGGTGGGAAAGAGTTTCCCCAGAAAAGATTCTTTCCAGAAATCTTCATCAGAGGCTAAATATGAAAAACTGCCTTTTGGAAAAAACTGCCACCGCTCATTTTCTCCAAATCGGGAGGAGGCATCAAATCGAGCCGTTCCGGTTAAATACAAACGATCGGCTATATTAAAGGTTTCCTGGAAGAATATTCCATAAATAATTGTTTTGCTACGAAATTCACCCAGACTTTGAAACGTGCCGGCTGAAACAATCTCGGTTACCGGGCTCAGGTCCGTGGACTGGGCACTGAAGTTTTCCACCTGTTCGTATTGCAGGGTGAAGCCTACATGACTGTTGGATTGAAGTTTTTCTGAAAGCCGGAGCTGATAACGCAGATTGAAATCATTATTTACCTGTAAAAATTCCCGCTGGGCTCTACGCGAAAACCCGTTGGCTAATCCGGGTGCAGAGGTACCAATGGGAATGAAAGCCAGGGCTGTCTGATTGTAAAAATCTACACCGATGGTATAATCGAAGCTCATCCCTTTCAAAGGTGTTAACAGCACCTGTCCGTTACCAATAACCCGGTTGGTACGCTGACGGAAATCAAATCGGTCAATGACTTCCACAGGATTGGCTAAAATCCCCAGATTGGGATATTCACCGGTCTGTGGATCGGGACGAGGATCAAAAGTATTGGGACCAAAAATGAAGCCGGTCAAAGCCCCATAATTGGATGTTAAACCACCCTGTGGGATATCGGTGCTTTGACTGTGGGTGTAATTAAAACCTGCCGAGACCGTGGCCCAGTCCGATAACACCTGGTCGACGCGCGCACGGCCATTATAACGACGAAAGAAAGTGTTTTCAACAATCCCCTGATTACCCAGATAGGAACCAGAAGTGAAAAAGCGGGTATTCCCTGAACCACCCGAAACAGAAAGGTATTGTTCGGTCCCAATCGCCGTTCGGAAGATGAAATCCTGCCAGTCGAAGCGCTGAACAGGATTCCCATTCCGATCAAATGGAGCCATATTGACATCCAGAGTTTTGCGAACCGCAGAGGTCATAAAACGCGAGGTGTAAGTTATTCGCGGAGCTCCCTGTCTCCCTCGTTTGGTAAATATTTGTACCACGCCATTGTTAGCGCGGGAACCATAAATGGCGGCTGCCGCCGCACCTTTGACTACTTCAATTCGCTCAATATCGTCAGGATTTAGATCCACCAGTCGGTTTTGTGCTCCACCACCAATATCAATTAAAATTGGAGAATCGTTGTTAACGATGACGCCATCCACAATGTACAAGGGATCGGCTGTACCCAGAACCGTACTGGTTCCACGTAATCTTACCGTTACGCCACCTGCCGGGTTACCGGAGTTCTGTTGAACCAGTGCCCCCGGGATTTTGCCAGAAAGCGCCATATCAATAGCGGTAGCGCCACTGTTTTGCAAGTCACGCACATTAACCGTTGAGACAGCATTACCCAACTGTTTCCGAGTAGTAATACCGGAGGTGCCGGTGACAACAATTTCGTCAAATTGAAGTGCGTCCACCATTAAGCGGAAACTCATTTCAACAATACCACTTAACTTTGGTAAAGGCTTTTCCACGGTTTTATAGCCTATGAAACGTGTCTCAATTACCATTCCGGGTTCTGGAGATGGAATTAGCAAAGTGAATTTACCCTCACTGTCTGTGGCGGTACCCATGGAGGTTCCTTTTACCAGAACGTTGGCTCCTGGTAAAGGTTCTCCGCGTTCATCGGTAACTTTTCCCTGAATGGTTACTTGCGCGAAAATTAGACAGGGAATCATTAAAAACATTAAGGCGAGTGCTAATAAATTAATCTTGGTTTGCATGGAACTTTCCTCCTTCTCTAAGATGATTTACCCTTAAAACTTACCGGATCCAAAAAATGAATTAAATCTTTTCAGGATCACCTCCTTTCACTACATCTTTAATTAAAAGAATAGAATTGTAAAACTTGAGTATGGTGAGTTATAAATTTAAGGTGAAGCCTAATTC
>CAZMEG010000236.1:0-5895 GCA_964565205.1 uncultured Cytophagia bacterium | reverse complement strand
ATAGCCTGAATGGTCACAAGGGTACCCATGCTGTAAAGCACACGCATGCCTGCATAATCATTATTAAAATTCAGGCCTTCCGAATTCGTTGTTAGACCGGGTGGTTGGTTTACTAGAACTCTTTGTAACACCCGAACAAATGGATTTAGCACCACCAGTGAAGACATGCCGGTAATCGCTTTTAAAGAAAAATTTAAAAATCTTCGTCTGGTCATTAAATCGGTCGCGTGTCCTGTATCTGATAAGTTTTCAATGATATTGTGTGTCCAATTTGTTTTCGACATGATTCAATTTATTTCTTGATTTTATGGTTAAAGTAGTGCCTTTAGTTAAAAAAAGAGCCAGAGCAACGATTAAAAAGCCCAGAATGGCCTGAAAAGAGAAAAAAGCTACCAGCTTCAGCCAGGCAAAAGCTGGATGAACAAAACGCACCAGCCAGCCAGCACCTTCATTTAAAATAGCAAGAGAAAAGCCACCCACGATAAAAGATACTTTGGTTTTATTCGTGTAGGGAGCAAAAATTAACAGATGCGTCAATAACAAAATAACCACGGGCATCATGGCCAGATGACCATGGGTGACTTCTAACATGGACTGATAGGTGCGCGGTAGGCGATATTGCTCCTCAGAACCGCGGTAATAACTCACCACCGATTGAGGGGTAAAGCCCATTTTAGCAAAATAAAGAGCAAAGTTGGTAAACCAGAAGCCGGTCAGAAAAAGTAATGTTAAGATCAGGGTTAATTTCATGAGGTCATGTTTCTGAAAACTCCCATTTAACATGTACTTCAATTTTGTTCCTCCTTTGCTACGGCAATTTGAAAGATAGCAAGAATTTTGCGTACTCCCAGGGTAAGGGCCCGTACTGAGAGCGTCGCTCCCGTAATGGCATGGATGCCTCGATTCGGCCAGAGTCCTGGAGAAAGTGATTTATGATTAAATAATTTAAACCAGTTCTTTCTGGGTAAATAATCAAAAGGTTCATAAAAGGCCAGAATTTCTACATATTTTACGCTACTATCGGGATTTACCACTACCATGTACATGGCTGGTTTAGTGCGCACCACACGTGTATCAAAAAAAGCGTAGCCAAGAATGGAATCGGATTTACTGCCCACATAATAGGTTACGATTTTTGATTCCACTCTTGTCTTAGCTAATTTTTCAATCTCTTTCACCTGTTTATCATTTAAAAAAATTACTTTACGGGTAATGGTAGCTTTTTCTGGAAAAGCCTGTTTTAAAGCCTCTTGCTGGGTTTTGAATACCTGCGCCCAAAGACCTGAAGTCAGGGCAAGATTAAATATAACATACAAAATTAGTCTTTGAATCATCTCACTGTTCCAGTGGATTGTTGGAGTACTGGAGCACTGGAGTAATGAGCTCAGTGAACATTTAATCATTCCAACACTCCAGCGCTCCATGACTCCAGAACTCCAGTTAAAATAAGTAATTTACAGCCAGGTTAAACTGATCTACCGCTGTATTGGCATCGTTATCACGATTTATAAAATCAACTTTAAAAGCCACATTGGGATGCGGCTTATAAGTTATCCCAAGAACCAAGTTTGTACGATCGCGGGCTGGATTCCTGGAAAAGCCAGCCGGAACATCGTCCTGCGTGTTAAACTTTTCAAATTGAATGAAGGGAGCCAGATAGTGTTGAGTACCCTTGACTAACAAAGGCATCACATCATAGGCAGCGGTCACATAAAATCCATTCTGGCTTTCCCCGATGGACTGATTGCCTGTGAGGCCTAATGCTCGGTTGAGCTGAGCCACATCACTAATGGTAGAGTGGGCATACAACCCGCGTAGCTCCAGACCCTGTCTGGCGAAGGTGAAATGCAGCGCAAACAGGCTTACCCGGGCATCGATTTCATTACCATTATCATCTTTTAAGTCCTGGCCGGTGTTCCCCGTAAAAAAGGAAGCTCCCACATCCAGACCGGCAATTCCCGTGTAATTCAGTCGGCCTGTGATGGCAAAATCTTCGGCCACAGCTTTTCCACCACCCTGTCGTCCACTACGAATTCCGTTTGAAGAGAATTCTTCTGCTTTGAGGGATTCTATTAAATAGAGTTTGTAACCAATGCCTGCCGGGGTAGAACCCACAAGTCCAAAACCATTGGCCCGCCAGGTGGTGGGTATGATGCGCCTTTCCGGTTCCGGTCTCAAGACACTGTGGAAGGTGGGAGGTTCGTGCAACTCATTTAAGATGCCAACCGGCACCAGAAGCATTCCGGCACGAAAACTCAGGTAAGGATTTAAGGAGGCTTCCACATAGCCAAATTCGATGGCTACCTCGCCAGGGGCCTCCTCTTCAGCTTCAAGAAAGGCATGTTCGATTTCGATTTCAGAATTAAACAAAAGCCAGTCATTGAAGCGATAACCCACATAAATAATATTTCTCAAAAAATCAACCTGATTGATCTTGCCTGAGGGCTCGCCATTATCTTTTTCATTCGAAAAATTTTGAAAAACTACCTCACCATAACCTGCTATGGAAACCCCGGGTTTTGTCAAATGATAGACCCGTGAAGCCGCCGGTCCCATTCCATATCGACTTTCATACTTCACCTCAGCTACTTCTCCAAGTTTAACTTTTTCCAGTTCTTCGGTTAATATCTCGATACGACGCATTAATTCTTTGAGTGTGTCCTGTTTGGTGATCTGTTGAGCCATTAAATTTCCCTGAATCAGCACCATCAGCAAAACGATTCGAATAAATTTTAACATAAAAAATCCTCCTTCCTTAACTGGTTGAACTATGCCATTTATTTATTGATGAAAGGAGGAAACGCCAAATCAACTATTGACTTTCAAAAAATTTTTCTTTATTATAAATTAACATTAAAAGGACGTCACATTGGCGTTTCCTTTTATTTTAACAAGCGTGCCTCCCAGCCCACTTAATTTGAGGCACGCTTTTTTAATGAGTTGAATTTAAAAATACCTTATCACCTCCTTTTCAGGCAGCCTCATTGGCTGGTTTGGGTTCCGGGGTCACATTTTTCATGTTTTTAAATTTTTCCACATAAACAGTTAGCCAACCGGATAAAAATGAGAGTAAAATACCCAGTTGTACCGCCAACCCCTCAATCGTGGAATGAATTTCCAGAAGTTTCCAGTTGAAATTCCAGGGTAAAGGAGTTTCCTTTAACAATCCAATTGCTTGAAGCTCCCGTATGCCATAGCCAGCAAATACAAAAGCCAGAAGTCCTAGCAACAAACCCGTGATACCAAAGAAAGGCTTCAGTGGGATTCGTAAGCCAAATTTAAAAATTAGCACAATCAAAATGATTAAGGCAATGGTACCAAGCACAAAGCCAAGCCAGATGTAAGATTGAGCCCCTTCACTTTTCAACCACAGAGCCTGATAGAAGAGAACCGTTTCAAAAGCTTCACGATAGACCGCCAGGAAGGCAGTAAAGGAAAGAGCGAAACCGCTCCCTGTGCCAAGAGCTTTTTCAGCCTGACTTTTAATATAAGTTTTCCATTTCTGGATATCGATTTTATGAATGATCCAGAAGCTTACCGAAAACAGGACGGCCGCGGCAATCAATGAGGTAAAACCCTCCAGAGCTTCCTGGCCCAGAAATGAAACCTGTACGAAGTATTCTGAGGCGATCCAGGTAATAATGCCCAGGACTACTCCTGCTAAACTTCCTGCAATAACATATCTTTTTAAGCTTGTATAACCAGAAGCCACCAGATAAGTGATTAGCAGGGCAATGAGTAAGGCGGCTTCGATCCCTTCTCTTACAATGATTGTTAAAGATTGGATGAAGGTAAATCCGCGGTCAATATCGGTGGAGGCCACCTCCGCATTCCATGCCACCAGTAAACGATTGAGGTTATGATAACTCTCCATAACCTGTGTCCTTGGAGCCTTAGATTTCAGGGCTCGTCGGTATTTACCAAATTCATTTTCGGTTTCCGTCACAAGAGAAGCATTTTTCTGCACCATGAAAGGTTCCAGCGGTTCAATACCATTTAAGTAAGCCTCTACACTAAATTTGATGGCCTGAGAAGGATTCCCCTTTTGGTAGGCCTGTAAGCTCTTGGCAATTTTTTGTCTGGCCAGTTGTAAGTACTCCTCCGGGGACATTTGAGGAGGATTTTTTCGTAAATAATCGATTAACTGTTGTCTGGCCTGATCATCTAAGTCGCTATAGGCTTTGTTATTTTTTAATTCCATCACCAGAGTTTTATTGGATTTGGTAGCCAGATCCTGAACAGTAATGGCAGGCAATGGGTTTGATTTTAATGGCTGGAAATCTTCACGGAGGGTGGTCAAATAAAAGGCAAGATTCCAGCGCTGTTGATCCGTGAACACCTCTTTATAAGAAGCCATGCCAGTACCTTCCACACCAAAGGTGATAGCGTTAAAAAATTGATAGGGGGTAGCTTTGTTTGAAAATTGAGCCTCTCTAAAGTTGCTCGGCTTTGGATTTAATTTTCGCGCCGAAGGACCTTTACCATCGCCAGTTTTACCATGACATACGGCACAGGTTTGTTGATAAAGAGATCGACCTTCGGCTAAATCAATAGGCTTTGTGGGATAAGGGAGAATGTTCAATTCCTCCGAAAGATCGCGTATTAATGTACTGGTCAGCGATTGAATTTCTTTTCCATCTACTTTATTTTGAATGAGTTGAATTAGCTTTTGCAAGGTTAAATGTGTAGCTAACCCCTTCTTTTCTGGAAGAAGTTTCTCATATCCCTTTAAAACCAGTCGGCTGAACTCCACCATTTCATTATATTCAAACTGATTTACAATTTTTCCGTCCTTCACAGCTCCGCCATAGTCAATCCCGATGTACTGTAGTAGAAAGATTAATTTTTGAGGATTTAAATTATCTTCAGCAGTCAATGAAGGGTTTTGGTTTTTATGCCCTTCCTTTAATTGATTATGACTGGAAGAATTTAAGGGGATAAATAAAAAAAATAGTGAGATAACCAGAGGGAAGAAGGCAACAAAATATAAAGATCGTGACTTCATTTGCTTTCCTTAATTTTAATTTATAAAAGTTTAAAAATTATTTTGGCTATTCGGTCAAATTACAATCAAGTATTAACAAATTCTTTCGTTTTTTCATGTCAACTATTTATGCTCTTCTTGTTGTAAAAGACATTCCGTATCACAGACACCACATTCTTCCGTTAAACCCTGACAGACATTTTCGTAACTCCAGTAAGCATCGAGAAAAGCTTTAGCTCTTAAGTCGTTTGAGAACAGAAATTTTAAGAAGCTGAGCAATTTTTTACCCGTTTCCTCACTCAGTAAATGTTCCACCTTACAGGCGTCAATCTCTGCCTGGTCAGGATTTACCTGCAAAACATCCTGTAAGAATTTAATCAGAATCTTTCGGGTTGACTGGATGGTATGACTCAAGCGGTCGCCCTTCTCTGTAAGCAGTAGAAATTTATTTTCGTCTTCGATGACATAACCTTTTTCCTTCAAAGACTTTAGTGTTATTGAGACACTGCCTCTTGTGATCCCCAGCGCCCGTGCCACATCGGTAACTCTCGCATAGCCACGGTTGGATAATAGATTGGCTATAGCCATTAAATGATGAGCAGCACTGTGAGTGACCACGTTCTGCTCAAAGGCTTTCCAGGTGGTTAATAAACTATCCATTTTAACTACCATTCAATTGGTTAACTTATAATTTAATTGTTTTATTATTAAAACAGACGAAATATATTTAATACAAAAATAAAAGTCAAGAACTTTTTTAATATTTTTTAATGTCATAACTCAGTCTCCGCAAGAAAAACCTCGCTCCCAAGTTTCAACTTGGAAGCGAGAGCTGTTTTTTATAAATCTTTTGTAATATCTCAGTTTTAGTCATGCTGTTTCTGAAATTTGTTTACAAGGGTGTTTTCAAG
>CAZMEG010000235.1:0-5908 GCA_964565205.1 uncultured Cytophagia bacterium | reverse complement strand
ACCTTAACTTATGAATATCACATAAACGACGAATAAAATGGAAAGCATCCAGTGGTAAATTATGTTTATATAAAAAAGTGACGTTCAAGTATGAGTAAACCAGCCGTGGAAAAACTAAAAGATCAATTAAAAGGGTTAAATCCATTTAAACGGAAAAGTAAAATTGCCCTTTGCCTGGCCGGTGGTGGGATCACCGGGGCCATGTATGAAGTAGGTTGCTTAACCGCACTGGATGAATTTTTTGAAGAACCCTGCTGTGTCAATCAGTTTGATATTTTCGTGGGAACCAGTGCAGGGGCCCTTATTGCTTCTCTTATCGCTAATGGTTACACCGCCCGGGAAATATTTAACGGAATCAGCGAGGAAGCTTCTTCACCCCTTAATTTCCGACGCAAGGACATTTATAATTTACCCTGGTCCGAGTTTTTTAAGGCTTTTTGGCCTTTTTTAAAACGTTTGCCAGCCCTGACTAAACATTGCTGGAAAAATCGCAAACAGTACTCCTTTCTCGATTTTCTTTCCTTATCACAGGAATTCTTGCCACCGGGCATTTTTTCAATGGACAATCTGGATCGATTTGTGGCAAAATTATTGAGTGTGGAAGGAAAATCCAATGATTTTCGCCAGCTTGAAAAAGAGTTGTATATTCCTGCCACTGAACTGGATACCGGTGAGCGCTGGGTTTTTGGAGAAGAAGAGAACAGTGATGTGCCTATTTCTAAAGCGGTTGCTGCCTCATCGGCAATACCCGTATTTTTCCGCCCATTCACCATCAAGGGCCACGATTTCATCGATGGCTCCACCAGCCAGGTTTCTCATGTCGACCTGGCCATTAAACACGGAGCAAACTTAGTGATTATTGTTAATCCCACTGTGCCCATTCATAATGACCGTACACGTATCTGTTTACCTACTTTTGATGGTCAATGTGCCAGCCTCAGCGATAAGGGTATCAGTTATATCAGCGATCAATCGCGACGAATTGAAACCAGTACCCGCTTCAAATTAGGTTTTGAGCTTTTTAAAAATGAGCATCCCGATGTGGATTTTATTGTTATTCAACCTCAACCATCCGATGCCGTTTTATTTGTTCACAGTGTAATGGATTTTGACTCGCGTAAACTAATCTTAAACTATGGGTATGACTCAACTTTAAATAAACTGAAACAAGAATTTATGGAATTTCAAGATGCATTCGAAAAGCACAGACTGAAAGTTAGACCCAAACATTTTGTTGCTCACCATGTTACTCACCCCTGAGGATATTCAAAAAATTTTGCAGACAGTTCCCAAGCGCAAGGAAAGGATTCCAGATTATACTCCAGCAGCAGTGATGATGATTTTTTTAAACAAAAACCAGGCGACACATTTAGTTTATATTCGTCGAACCAGAGGGATGAGTCTGCACAGCGGACAGATGGCCTTTCCCGGCGGCAAGATTGACCCGGAAGATGACACCAGTCTTACCACGGCCATTCGGGAAACGTATGAAGAAATTGGTATTTCCTCCAAAGAATACCAGTATCTGGGTGATATGGGATATTTTCACACCCTGACTTCCCGATATGATGCGGCGGCCCATCTTGCCTGGAGTCCCGGCCCTTTGCGTTATCGCATCAATAGTCGGGAAGTGGCCGAAATCGTTGAAATCCCTGTGCAGATTTTAATGTCGCAATTTCGCTCCGATTTAAATGAAGATGATTTAAACGAACTCATGTATTTAAATTTTCAGTATCAGCCTGAAGGGTCATCAAAAAATTATACCCTGTGGGGACTTACTGCGCGCATTACACATCATTTTCTTAAGGGTTTAAAAAAACAACGGGAGCTTTAATCCCTAAAATGCAATTCAAGTTACGACCCCTTCAAAACGACTTTCTGAAATTGGTATAGGCGAAATATTTATTCTAAATTCCAGAATCTTAGCTCACCTTTAAGCCCGACAGATGCAACCTGCTTTTGATCAAAAGAAAAATCTATGTTAGATACGGCACCCGGGTGACCGGTATAAGTTTTGATTAATTCGCCTGTTTTCACATCCCAGACCCTGACCGTGTGGTCGGCTCCGGCGGTCACTAATTTGTTGTTCAATATTTTGCATGATGTCAAGGCTAACGGGATAGGTACATTTACGATTTTACCGGACCGATCTTTGATTGGAAAGTTGGGATGGGAAAGGCTATGTTTGACAGAATAGTTATCTAAATCTATTATTGAGGCCTTCTTGTCGAAGGAACAGCTAACCAGTATTTTCTTCTGCCAATCAACATCAATAGCCGGTATTGTAGTAGTGTGTGGACTTATTCTTTTGACGAGCCTGTGACCGTCAAGCTCCCAAAACGAGATATTGTATCCCGCAATGACAATATTCTGATCATTGTTGTAAAACTTTACGGCAAAAGCAGGAGATTTATTGGATAATTGGTTTCTTTCAAACCCTTTATTAATATCCCAAAAATATACGTTGCCGTTTACACATGCACCGGCCAGTATATTCTCTTTGTGGTTCAAATCAAGGCCTGTACACCAGAAGGGTGTTTGTAATCTCTTAACAATTTTACCTGTCCCTTTTTGAATAACAATGACTCCAGATTGGTAGGTTGCTGCAAATATATAGTCATTTATTGGTGAAAATATGATATCGTAGATTTCATCATTCACTTGTGTTAGTAATTTTTTTTCTTTGTTTCCATTCACCTCAATAAAAATGCGGCCGTTAATTGTAGAGGTAAGTACTGTATCACGCGAAGAAATGTATTCCACATCACTGTATCCCAAATGATTTATTCTTACCAGATCCTGTTTCTGAGTGTCACATCCAAAATTCATCATAAAAAACGCATATGCAATGATAAAAACCAAATTTTTCATACTAATTTCCTCCTAATTTTAGTTTCTTACCATTGGAAAGAATTTCAAAGCTTGTGGTATCGATAGAGGTGGTCACAGCAAACCTGTTGTTATTGTCACTCCATAACCAAAGAGAGGTAGCCCCCTGTGGTTCGGCAAGGAACAACGCTCTTTGCGGGCCTATGGCATCCAAAGTAAAAAATACATTGGGATAATTGTCATCGGTAACGTAGCCACTTCTTTCGGTACCGTTAGCGTCATATAAAAGTATTCCCGAGGTATTTCCACCCCTTGGATATCTTTTGCCTAATATTATAGGGTTAGGTAACGGAGCACCCAGGACAACTCTTTCCACTCCTGTAGAATCAACCACCACCAGGCCACGTACCTTCAATATTTTATCAGAAAATTTATTCATATTAAAATATTGATGTGCCAGGAATGCCGTTGATATCAGATTTACTACCAACAAAGAATAAAGAATTTTCATTTTCATGGTTCATCTCCTTTCTGAAAATCCTGTTGACTTATTCCATATTCATTAAAATTTGATTTCAAAAATACGGCAATCTTTATAAAATGTTGCATGCTTTAAACTAAACTAATGGAAGGTTATAATTCGTTTAGGGGGAGATTTGATCGTTGAGCGTTTTAATTCATATTTGAGCCCCTACCCATAGCAAGCAGGGGCTCAAATACACGTCTATTCGCCTTCCTTGACTTCGATGATCTCATCGGCGACAAGACCATGAGCTTCACGGTGTACTGCCTCAGCCGCTTTCCTGTCCGGAGCCTCGCATAGACAGAAAACGGTGCCGTCTTTTTCGTTGAACCAATATTTTAGATATTTCACACCGTACTTCTCCTGAACTTCCAGATCCTTCTCGTGGGCTCCTTTCGCCGCTTCAGCAGTCAACCCTTCCACACCTTTGTGGATGTCCATAAATAGTGGCATGTAAATTCACCTCCTTTCAGGGGTTGTTGGGACTATGAATTTAGAATCAATTTACAATTTAAGTATAAAAAATATAGCCCGATTATATCTACCACATTTGATTCAATTAATCGCAATTTTAGTTCATTTGATTAAAGAAAGAAGAGGGGTAAAAAAAGAAGGATTAAACTAATGTACTGGCAAAATCTGAAGGAAGGATACCAAAGCGTTTTTGAAAGCATTTGGAAAAATACGAAGGATTACTGAATCCCGTTTCGAAAGCAATTTGAGAAATATTTCCCTGCTGTTTTTCTATTAATTCAATCGCCTTTTTCAATCTAAATTCTTTGATAAATTTGTGAGGCGCAATCCCTGTTAAGGCCGTTATTTTTCGGTATAATTGCGCCTTACTCAGACCAATTTGTTTGGCAAAATCGTGTACATTGAGCTCTTCTTCATTCCAGACTTTCTCTATAATATCCATCAATCGGTTCAAAAATTGTTCCTCCGGCTGATTCAGAATTCTGATAGCCTCTTCTTCTGATAAAAGGTTTACTCCTTCTCGCTTGTACTCATCCCTTACCGTCGAAGAGACCATCACCTGACCTTCATCGCTGATATAACATAGTCGCTTGGCAAATTGAATGACCTCTCCAAAAAAATCATCTTTTCCCGTTACGGGTTCGCCAGCACTTAAGCCAATTTTCACAGACATTTGAAGGTTAGAAGCCCTAAAACGCATTTGTATTTCAACGGCGCATTTAACAGCTTTTGTTGCCGAATTAAATGAGGCCATGAAACCATCCACGGATTTTTTAACTACCTGGCCATTATATTCTGTTATTGTTTCTTGAATGATCGCATTGTGCATTTCCAGAAGTTTAAGGCTTCCGCTAACCCCAAATCTGGATTTCACTAAAAGCGCATCTTTCAACTCCGTGGCCAGGATCGTTCGGAAAGCTGGATCTTTAAAAACAAGAAGATCCGAATCGTTGGCTTTGACCGCCGTATCTGGATCACTGATTCGGCCCAAGAAGGCTTCCACCACATGGCTATCTACCTGGATGATTTTCCTGGGGATTAAGCCATGCGCCTCGTCATGCATTTTTTCGACAGCCTCTTGCTTTGGAGCTTCAATCAAGCAAAATGCGGTTCCCCTCTTTTCATCAAACCAGTAGGTCAATGCCCGACAACCGTATTTGTGTTGAATCATGAGGTCTTGTTTATGCCCTTCTGCAACATCCATAGCCGTTAGACCGGGAATATCATGTCGATCCATAAAAATTGGCATGGTCGTTTCCCTATTTGCTAATTCCTGTAACTAATAAGTTTTGCCAGCTTGGCTAGTATGCCCATTACAATGTTCTGAACCAAAAGTGGATTTTCAATGACGTCACCCGCTTATGCCATAGGTTCCTCATTCTGGATGAAAGTTTAAGTTTAGATCAAAATGATGCTATCGTTATTCTAAAGCTAACACGAGTTTCCGCAACTAAGAGATGACATGCCGAACTCCTAAGCGATGTTCATCCCTCTCTCACGAGGCTATCTCCGGAGCCGAGCAACTACCTTTGGCTGGACTTAGTGTCACCAAGTGTTACTTGAACATACCTGGGCCGATTTCCTGGCCCAGCTCGATCACTTCGTCAACCGGCAAACCGGCTAGCTCGGCGTGCTTGCGAAGGGCCTCGGGGTTTGGCGCCTCGAACTCACAGAACGAGTGCTTGCCATCCGCAGTTATATGGGTACGTATCCATTGCACGCCCTCCATCTGATGGCAAACTTCCACTATTTTCTTACCAACTCCTTCGAGTTGCTCAGAGGTGAGAGGGGGTAGTGTACGAGTTACTATATAGCACGGCATAATAATCCTCCTATTTTATAATGTAATTATTTCAATTATGTTTTGGTTGAAATCCTTATTTTAAGCACATTTTTTATAAAGCTCTACTGATAAAAGTCAGGCAGTCTCGACAGTTAGAGCAAATTCAATGGCCTCATCCAGGGTCATCCTCCTACCTTGCTCCAATCCCGCTATAAAGGCTTTTTCACCCAAGACTCTTTTGACAGGTTTCAATAGGCATTCAAGCTTTTCTTTTTTGGTTTGTGGAAGTGGTGCACCGA
>CAZMEG010000234.1:0-5925 GCA_964565205.1 uncultured Cytophagia bacterium | reverse complement strand
ACAACTCCATTGAATTCCACTGCCCACTGCTACTGCCACGGCCAACTGCTTTACATACTATTTTGACATTAAAAAACACTCAAAGAACAATCAACAATTAACCAAAACCCAACCCCCAAAAATCTCCGCCAGTATTTCATTGTTTCACTTAAAATTTTCAGTAGAAAATAGCTATCTTGTGCCAAAAGCTTCGCTTACCACTTTTGCCTGTTCTTCTAAATGTCTTTTTATTGAGCCAGTAGCCGGGCTTGCACTTTCTGGACGTCCCACATAGCTTAATTTTTGTTTGCCAGATAAAGCATCCTGCAACTGAAACCTTATGAAATTCCAGGCACCCATATTCCGGGGCTCCTCCTGCACCCAGACTACTTCATTAGCGTTATAATAAGATTCAAGAATTTGAGTCAGTGCCTCTTTCGGGTACGGGTAGAGTTGTTCTATTCTTATAATGGCCACATTTTTAATGGCGTTTTTCTGTCGATGTTCAATCAGCTCGTAGTAAATCTTTCCAGAGCAGATCAAAACTCGCTTAACCTGATCTCTGTCTTTTACGCTGGCATCATCAAGAACTTCGAGGAATTGCCCCCCGGTTAAATCTTCCGGGGTTGAATAAACCATCGGATGACGTAGCAAACTTTTCGGGGTCAGTAGTACCAGAGGTTTGCGTTTGGCATCACGCATCTGGCGGCGCAATACATGAAAATACTGGGCCGGGGTGGTGCAGTTGCATACCTGCAAATTATTTTCAGCACATAATTGCAGAAAGCGTTCCACCCGGGCGCTGGAATGCTCCGGTCCCTGCCCTTCATAACCATGCGGCAGAAATAGGACCAGGTCACACGGTTGATGCCATTTGGATTCCGAGGCGGCGATAAAATTGTCGATCATGATTTGTGCCCCATTGGCAAAATCACCAAATTGAGCTTCCCAGATCACCAGGGTCAGGGGATCGGCCACGCTGTAACCAAATTCAAATCCAAGCACTGCTTCTTCGGAAAGCAAACTGTCAAAAGCCTGAATGTAAGCCTGGCCCGGCATGATATTGTTCAACGGAATGTATTCCTGGCCCGTGTTTATATCCACCAGAATCAGATGCCGTTGACTGAAAGTGCCGCGGGTGGAATCTTCGCCGCTTAAACGCACCGGAGTGCCCTCACAGAGTAGTGAGCCAAAGGCCAGAGCCTCAGCAAAAGACCAATCTATTTTTTTGTCTTCAAATAGCATCTTTCTCCGCCGGAGAATTTGTGGAGCCAGTTTGGGATGCACCTGAAAACCTTCAGGAAATCGGGTGAGAGCCTCGGTGATTTTCTCCAGCAGCGTCATTTCTACTGTGGTATCTCCGGCCGGTTGTAGTTTTTTCAACTCCTCTTCAGATACAGCCAGGGGGATATCCGGCTCAAAGTGCAATTTCCTTTTGCGCGATTCTTCATAGGATTCTTCCAGACACCTGCGCACTTCCCTTGACCAGGCCTCGGCTTCTTCACTGCTTATGACTTTTTCACGTAAAAGTTGTTTTTGATATATCTCACGTACCGATGGATGTTCACGAATTTTTTTGTACAGTAAAGGCTGGGTATAGGTGGGCTCATCGGCTTCATTGTGCCCATGTCTTCGATAACAAACCACATCGATGACCACGTCCTTTTTAAATCGCTGACGGTATTCAAAAGCCAGTTTTGCCACACGCAGCACGGCTTCCGGATCATCGCCATTTACATGGAAAATGGGAGCCTGGACCATTTTAGCCACATCCGTTGCATACAGGCTGGAACGAGCTTCCTCCGGTGTGGTAGTGAAGCCGATCTGATTATTGATGATAATATGAATGGTGCCGCCGGTTCGATACCCCTTTAACTGGGAAAGATTGAGAGTTTCCTGCACCACACCCTGTCCTGCAAAAGCTGCATCGCCGTGAATCAAAATTGGAATGATCTGCTCACGCTCTAAATCGCCCAGGCGATCCTGTTTGGCACGAACAATGCCCTCCACCACCGGATTAACGGCTTCCAGATGACTTGGATTGGGCACTACCGAGACCTGAATGGCTTTACCATCTTTAACCTGGTAAATCCCCGATGCCCCCAGATGATATTTCACATCGCCTGTACCATGCACAGCATAAGGATCGAGGATGCCTTCAAATTCGGCAAAGATCTGAGCAAATGGCTTTTTAATTATGTTGGCCAGAACATTAATACGACCACGATGTGCCATGCCGATCACCGCTTCACGCACGTCCTGATTGGCGGCGTCATTTAGCAAGCAGCCCAGCAGTGGAATGACCGCCTCCGCACCTTCCAGTGAAAATCGTTTGTGGCCGACAAATTTGAGATGCATGAATTTTTCAAAACCCTCGGCCGCTACCAGTTCCCGGAAAATCCATTGTTTGGTATCTTCGTCCAGGGGTTTGTGAGCTTCCTCCGTTTCCAGACGTTGCTGTAGCCAGCTTTTTTCTTCCGGATTCTGGATGTGCATGTATTCAATACCTACCTTCTCACAGTAGGTATGCTTGAGAGTCTGTAAAATTTCACGTAGAGTTGCCGTAACCCTGCCACCAAGTCCGCCACAGATGAACTTACGATCCAGGTCCCAGATGGTTAATCCGTAATAAGCTGGATCTAATTCCGGGTGGTATGGGACGCCTTCTCCGAGAGGGTCCAGATTGGCGATTAAATGGCCACGCACACGATAATGGTGGATCAATTGTAAGACACGAGCCTGCTTTTCGGTCTCCTCGCGAGTCTGACCTGCACCCAGAAGCTGTGGATTGTAATCCAGGGACCAGGAAAAAGGCTTATGAGGAATATCCAGGTCTTCAAAAATCTTATCATAAAATCCATCCCCGCCCAGTAAAAGTTCATGAATTCGACCGAGAAACTGCCCGGATTCGGCTCCCTGAATAATTCGGTGATCGTAGGTACAGGTGATGTTCATCACCTTGCTGATGCCCAGCATGGCGATGGCCTCGGTAGACATACCATGATATTCGGCGGGATATTGAATGGCGCCCGTGGCAATGATGGCTCCCTGACCCACCATGAGTCTTGGTAAAGAAGAGACCGTACCCACAGTCCCAGGATTGGTGAGGGAGACGGTGGTACCCTGAAAGTCGGCCGGCTGGATGGCGCCTTTCCGGGTTCGCTGCACTATGTCATCGTAAGCTTGAACAAACTCCCGGAAATTCATCTGATTGGCATTTTTTATATTGGGAACGATGAGAGAACGGCTACCATCTTTTTTCTGAATATCCACTGCTATCCCCAGATTTACCGCCTGCTTCAGAATTTTTTGTGGCTCTCCATTCTGAAAAACGAACATAGCATTGAGGGAAGGAAAATTTTTCAGTGCCTGAACGATAGCCCAGGCGATTATGTGGGTGAAAGAAATTTTTTGTCCATTTGTGATGGAAAGATACTGATTAATTATGCGCCGATTTTCCTCCAGTACTTTCACCGGAATAATTCTATGTGAGGTGGCGGTGGGAACGGTCAGACTGCTTTCCATATTTTCGACAATCTTTGCAGCAGGACCACGCAAAGGCAAAACCTGATCCCCCTCTTCAAGGGGTATGCTCAGTAGGCGCTGAGGCGGCTGTTTGATTTCTGGAGAGACTTTTTCATCAGCAAATGGGGCTTCTACTTTACTTTCGAATACCTGAGGCTGAGCTCCCGGTTGTTTCGGCGCCCCGTTTTCACGCAAATTGGCAAAATATTGCCGCCAGCTTTCACTTACCGATTCGGGATTCTGTAAATATTGTTTAAATAACTCCTCCACGTAGCCGGAGTTTGCGCCAAACTGTTGTAAAACCTCTTTCTCTTGTTCAGTCAATAAAATTTCCTGACTCATTGTACTGTATTTAAAATTATTTTAATTAATTTCTTAATTTAAAAGTAGCAAAATTATCTAACAATTATTTTCGCATTATATTTCATTCTAATATAGGGAAAACTTTATCCTTTGTCAATTATATGCTTAGCGCATTAATAGTAATTTTCTTTGCAGAGCAATATGTTGATTAGAAATTTGATAAACATAAACCCCGCTTGCAACAGGGAGGCCTTTATCATCGGTACCATCCCAGAGTATTCGATGTTTGCCGGCAGAGTAAAATTGCTCGGTCAGAGTGCGCACCCTTTGTCCTTTTAAATTGTAAATTTTGATCACTATAAAATCCTTTTTAGCAAGGCTAAAGGTTATGGCCGTTTCAGCATTGAAAGGATTGGGATGATTCTGAAACAACTTAAATGTAAAGGACTCTCGTGTCTGAGTTTGCACAGAGGTAATGGATTCGATTTTTTTCAAAATCCAGCCATCTTTATCCAGAATAATGTTCGTTGGAAGTTCGTTTAACGTGATTTTAAATACCTGCACTGCTGCATCATTGAAAACCGTGACGGTGGTATCTCCTGTAAGTGTCTGTATGGTAACATCAACAGGCATAGGAAAGAGAGCTTGTTGAGGATATTGCATTTGTTCAATTTTCAAATTTAAAATTATATTACCTGTTGAGTCATCAACCCACCATGAAGCACGATAAACGGGTCGTCCCACCTCATAAATCCAGGGTTGAAAAAACCAGTCTAAATCCATACCGGAGACGTTTTCACACACGTCTTGAAAGCCGGCGGTTGTGGCATTAGCATAGGCAAATCGGCTGTCCTGACTGTAAGCAAGTAAAATCTTGAAAAAAGTGGAATCGCCAACCACATGGCGCAGCATATGTAAAAACCAGGCGCCTTTGTCATAAACGGTGCCATGAAAAATTCGGGAAACAGAAGTAGTATCGTCCACATAAATGGGATAAGGAAAATCCCAATCCATCCAGCTCATGTAAGTGTGGTAAAATTCCTGACCTCGGATATGCTCAAAATAGAGCGCTTCGGCATAAGAAGCAAATCCTTCATTGAGCCAGATTTCATGCCAGTTGGCATTGGTAATTTTGTCGCCCCACCATTGATGAGCAAGCTCATGAACCGTGAGCACTTCACCAAAGCCCCCCTGACTGGTAATGGTCTGATGTTCCATGCCTCCAGGCCAGGGAAACTGGGCAATCCCATATTTTTCCGAAAGAAAGGGGTAGGGCGCAAAGATTTGATTAAAATAATTCAGCATCTTCACAGTGCGATGAAGTTTGGATTGAGCATCAGATAAATTTTCCGGGTAGACATAATATCGTATTTCCATCGAGTCCTGTTCTGAATAGCGAAACCAGTCCGAAAAGATAGCATAATTTGTAATGGCCAGTGAAACGAGATATGTGGTGATGGGATAGCTTTCATGCCAGTGAAAAGTCCGGGTACCGTTGCCATGACGAACATCGCTAATTAAAGTACCATTGGAAGCTGCAATTAAATCCTCTGGTACGGTAACGATGACATCCACCGAATCGGCCTTGTCATTTGGCACATCCTTGCAGGGCCACCAGGTTCGAGCAAAATAGGGTTCGCTTAAAGTCCAGATGATTGGATTCCCTGCATGATAATCAAAATTAAAGGATCCAAATCCGGCGGATTGAGGTTGCCCGTGATAGGCTATGGTCAAATGAATAATTTCACCGTGCTGGAAGCTTTTTTTCAAAGGTATTATTAAACGATCCTTTGAGTGAATAAAATATTTAGCGTCGCCGTAAACGCTATCCACCTGCATGTTAGCCTCAAGGTCTAACCAGAGCGAGTCCAATTGCGGCATTGAGGAGCGAGCCAGTATTTCCACCCAACCAGAGATTTGTTCAAGGTCAATATTCAAGTTAAGCTTATAATAGGTTACATCAAATTTATTTTGTCTCACATCCATAGGCAGGGATTTCGATTGCATCTTTTGCAACCATAACCGCTTATTTTGAATTAAGAATTGACGCGTATTTTTTAAATCTTTTCGGGTGGGTAATAATTCCTGCGATAGGGCGATACTAATAAGAGATAATAT
>CAZMEG010000233.1:0-5938 GCA_964565205.1 uncultured Cytophagia bacterium | reverse complement strand
CCATTGGCGTCAAAATAAGGTGTGGATAACTTCCATCTCGTTCCCATCCGTCAGCCAACAGACTCGTCCGTCACCCGACGGATAGAAACCAGGCGATTTGTTGAACCATCTCGCTGTGTCCGGTAAAAAAGTTATGGGACATGCTCAGATGAGCGAAGCATGACAGAATGCCCGGAATTTTTATTGACAATCAGGAGGTGTTTGATTATATTGCGCATCTCTTTTTGAAGGCACTATGGCAAAGGCAAAAGCAAAAGCTCGGAAGAAAGC
Source organism: uncultured Cytophagia bacterium (assembly GCA_964565205.1). Lineage (GTDB taxonomy): Bacteria > Zhuqueibacterota > Zhuqueibacteria > Oceanimicrobiales > CAZMEG01 > CAZMEG01. Next base: position 5,668 of record CAZMEG010000233.1, on the reverse strand, counting down.
GCGCGCTATTTCAAAAGAAATCCCGTTCACGCGTGAGAATTACATCCTGTTCGGCGGAGGTGTGCTACTGCTGCTGGTCGGCTACATTGCGCTGGCACAGGGTCCCTACGACAGCTTCTCGTCGCTGACGGTTGCGCCGATACTTCTCGTGATCGGGTATTGCGTCGTGCTGCCGTTTGCCATTTTGTACCGCAAAAAGAAAAACGCCTCTCGGGATACTGGGACGAACAGGGGCGATTAGCTCAGTTGGTTTAGAGCGCCTGCCTTACAAGCAGGAGGTCACTGGTTCGAATCCAGTATCGCCCACTTATTTAAGCCATCATTTTTGATGGCTTTTTTATTTGGTATCCATATATTCAAAACAACTTACTAATTACTGTCTTCATTACAAATCGTTTTCTTCCAGGTACCAAATTTATTTGAATAATTTCTATATTTTGTGTATCATTTGTAGGGCTTCACAAAATTTAATGACAGTAGAAACCCTGTATCATTTCAATTTAAGGAGGGAAAATTAAAATGATTGAAGTTATTAATCTAAAGAAAGTTTATAAACTCACACGCCAGCAAAAACGTGAATTAGGCAATGAAGCACTTAATGGGACTCTCGAAGCTGTTTCGGGGGTCAACTTTACCTGTCAACCTGGACGTATATTTACTCTTTTAGGTCCCAATGGCGCCGGGAAAACCACTATTTTACGTATCATCGCAACCATATTAAAACCAACCGAAGGCACGGTAAAGGTATCCGGTTTTGATGTAATGAAAGAACCCCAGGAAGTTCGTCGAAAATTGGGGTTTCTAACCGGGACGACCGGGCTGTATGATCGATTGACTCCCAACGAAATAGTTAAATATTTTGCTGATTTGCATGGCATGGATAGCACCACATTTAAAAAACGTCGGGAAGAAATTTTTTCGTTACTGGGTATCCATGAATTTGCCAATCGACGTATTGGTAAACTTTCATCAGGGATGAAGCAAAAAGTTTCCATCGCACGCACCATTATCCATGACCCGGAAATTATCGTATTTGATGAACCCACAGCCGGTCTGGATGTAATTGCTGCCAAAACCATTATTCAACTTATTCGAGATTTTCGCAAAGCTGGAAAGACGGTTATCTTTTCCACTCATATCATGGGTGAGGTGAGCCTCATCAGTGATGATTTGGCTATCATTCATAAAGGCAAACTTCGTTACAATGGAACCTATCAGGATTTTGTAGCCCAGATGAAAACCAAATCCCTGGAAGACGAATTTATAAGATTGGTAGAGGAGGGTTAAAATGAAAGACATGTATATTATTTTTCGGAAGGAAATGCTTGATATTTTAAGGGATCGGCGTACAATCATTACTACGCTTCTGGTGCCCCTGTTTCTGTACCCGATCTTATTTAATGTAATCACTAAAATCTCTATCTCCCAGGCTAAAAAAGCCCAGGCTAAGGTATTAAAAGTTGCTATCATCAATCATGGTAATGCTTCTGCTTTTAAAAATCTTATTGCAAACAACAAAAAATTTAAAATTGTAGAAAACATTCCAGAAGACAGTGTACGAATTTATATCCAACAAAATAAATTAGATGGTGCTTTTGTATTCTCTAAAAATTTTGATGAAAGAATTAAAAACTTGAAAGCGGGGCGGGTTAAATTATATTTTAAATCAACCGAAGATCAGGACATAACCAAACGACGACTTAAAAGTGTAATTGATGAATTTGAAAAACAATTATTAAAGGACCGATTTAGTTATTTGAATCTGGATACTTCTATTGTTGAAACTTTAAAATTAACCGAAGTGGATGTGGCCACTACCAAGGAACGTCTGGGCAAAACCATCGGTGGATTTTTACCTTACATATTTGTCATTTTTTGCCTGATGGGCTGTATGTATCCAGCCATTGATCTTGGCGCCGGGGAAAAAGAGCGTGGTACTCTGGAAACTTTACTTACGGCACCGGTCAACCGGTTTCAGATTTTGCTGGGGAAATTTAGCGTAGTCGTAATAGCTGGCATTGCGACAGCAGCCATTTCAATTGTTGGTTTATATATCGGTTTTCGTCAGGTAAAAGAAATCCCTCATGAACTTTTTGATGTAATTTTGTCTATTTTAGAAGTTAAATCGGTAGTTTTATTGATGTCACTGTTATTACCACTCACCATCTTTTTTGCCGGGATGCTCCTATCACTTTCATTTTATGCGCGTTCTTTTAAGGAAGCACAGAGTCTGGTCAGTCCTTTATTTATTGTTGTAATTATTCCTGCTGCAATCGGTTTAATACCAGGCATAACTCTTAATTTTTCCACAGCGCTGGTACCCATCCTAAATGTCTCGTTAGCCACTAAAGAAATTATTGCCGGTACAATTAAATTAGATCTTTTAATTTTAACCTATTTTTCTTTAATTATTTTAGCTATATTAAGTTTAGTAGCCACCACACGCTGGTCTTTACGAGAAAGCGTGATCTTTAGAGTGTAAAAATAAGGAGAAGAATATGTTGGTTTTAACTACACCAAACATCGAGGGGAAAAAGATTGTTAGGTATCTTGGTTTGGTAAGCGGTGAAGCTATTTTAGGTGCCAATATCTTTAAAGATTTTTTTGCCGGCATACGTGATATTGTTGGCGGGAGATCTGCGGCTTATGAAAAGGAATTACACAAGGCTAAAGAAATAGCCATAAATGAAATGATTGACGAAGCCAGAAGCCTGGGAGCCAATGCGGTTATTGCTGTCGATTTGGACTATGAGACTATTGGCATTGGTTCAGGTGGTAATATGCTTATGGTCAGTGCCAGTGGAACAGCCGTTGTTTATAAAGAGTAGAACAAAGAGTTGATATTATCCAGTAATTGATCGGCTATTTTTTAAATGATGGTTTTGGCAGGTTCAAATGAGTAAAAAAATTCGTGTGGCGATACTTTTTGGGGGGAAATCAGCTGAACATGAAGTTTCCTTACAATCCGCAAAAAATGTTATCGAAGCCATCAACAAAAATAAGTACGAAGTCATTCTCATCGGCATCGATAAAGAAGGGCGATGGCATTTAAATGAAGCCTCAAATTTTCTACTCCATGCCGATAATCCAAAGTTGATCAAACTAAACAAAGACACTGAAACGATAGTTTTAAATCCTGGCGAAACGGGACAAAAACAGTTAATTGGCCTTAAAAATCAAAAACCCCTGGGACCAGTAGATGTGGTTTTCCCTGTACTGCATGGTCCATTCGGTGAGGATGGAACTATCCAGGGTTTGCTTAAACTGGCTGACATACCTTTTGTGGGTGCAGGGGTGCTGGGTTCGGCTATTGGTATGGACAAAGATGTGATGAAACGACTATTACGTGAAGCGGGGGTACCCGTTGCAAAGTTTCTGGTCTTAAGACATGCTCCCATTGATAAGGTCGATTTTGCAGAAGTAAAAAATAAGTTAGGCTTGCCTGTTTTTATAAAACCCGCAAACCTGGGCTCTTCTGTCGGCATTCACAAAGTCCATAATCAACAACAATTTGAACTGGCCATTCAGGATGCTTTTCAATATGATAACAAAATTATTATTGAAGAAGCCATTCGTGGCCGGGAGATAGAATGTTCAGTACTGGGCAATGAAAATCCTATAGCTTCCATCCCGGGTGAAATCATACCTCACCATGAGTTTTACTCTTATGAAGCCAAATACATTGATGAACAGGGCGCAGATTTAGAAATCCCTGCCAGGTTACCTGAAGCCGTTGTAAAAAAAGTACAGGATTTGGCCTTAAAAGTTTTTAAGGTTCTTTGTTGTGAAGGTATGGCACGGGTGGATTTTTTTCTTAAGGAAGATGGCACCGTGCTTGTTAATGAAATAAATACGATTCCCGGATTCACCCAAATTAGTATGTATCCTAAACTCTGGGAAGCCAGTGGTATTTCCTACACAGAATTAATCGACCGTCTTATTCAACTGGCCCTGGAGCGATTTGAGCGAGAGAGAAAATTAAAAACACATCGTGTTGCCTCATAATAAACCTTGAAAATTATGCTGTGATTAACTATATTCAACAAAATTTTAAAACTTTTATAGCATCTTAATCACGGAGGGAATAATGACATTTGTATCAGAACTGGAACCTAAAGAAATCTGGCAACATTTTGATAAGATTTTAACCATTCCGCGCGGTTCAAAAAATGAATCTGCCATAAGAGAATATGTGATTGAAGTAGCACAAAAACATGATTTAGAGTACAAACAGGATGCTGCGGGAAATGTAGTGGTTCGTAAACCAGCCACACAGGGCCATGAAAAGGCTTCGATCGTTATTTTACAAAGCCATTTAGATATGGTTAATGAGAAGAATGCAGAGGTGGAACACGATTTTAGCAAAGACCCTATCAAACCCCAGCGGGATGGTGAATATCTTAAAGCCAGTGGTACCACCCTGGGTGCCGATAACGGTATTGGTGTGGCAACGGCTCTGGCTATTATGGAAAGCAAAGATTTTGAGCATGGTCCCCTGGAATTACTCTTTACCGTTGATGAAGAAACTGGATTGACCGGGGCCAGCAATCTTGCACCTGATCTTCTAAAGGGTCGGCGACTCATAAATTTAGACACCGAAGAAGAAGGAGTTTTTTATGTGGGATGTGCCGGTGGTGCGGGGATGAACCTGACTTTACCATTAAAATTTCAGCATGTGCCGCCCAATTCAGTTGCTCTGGAAGTCAAATTGCATGGATTACGTGGCGGTCACTCCGGGGTCGACATACATCTTCAGCGAGGCAATGCGATAAAACTATTAGCGCGGATGCTATTCAGTCTTTCTCGGTCATTTCCTTTCTATATGGCAAATATAAACGGGGGGAACATGCACAATGCCATTCCTCGTGAAGCCTTTGCTACTCTTCTTGTGGATCAGAATCAACGTGGAGACGTTGAGAAAAGACTTCAGGAACTATTTCAGGCAATTCGTGAGGAATTTAAACCCGCCGACCCGGATATGCAACTCACCGTTAGTGAGAGCTCGGTTACAGATCAAGTTTTTGATAAAGAAACACAGCAAAAGGTGCTTGGCCTTTTAAATGCTTTGCCGCATGGGGTCATAGCCATGAGTTATGATATTCCAGACCTGGTAGAAACCAGTTCTAATCTGGCCACAGTGAATGTTGAAGATACTCAATTGCTTATTCATGTAAGTAACCGTAGCTCAGTAGCCACAGCCCTGCAGGGTCTGCAGGAACGTATTGCGGCCATAGGCATGCTGGCAGGAGCTAAAATTGAAGAACTGGAAGGATATCCGGGCTGGAAACCCAATCTTGATTCTCCCTTACTTAAAATTGCCAGGGATGTTTTTCAACAGGTATTTGGCAAAGAACCCGAAGTTAAAGCAGTCCATGCCGGTCTGGAATGTGGCATCATTGGAGAAAAATATCCAGGCATGGACATGATTTCCATAGGACCCCAGATTGAATTCCCCCACTCTCCCGATGAACGGGTGAAAATCAGTTCCGTAGGAGATTTCTATAAATTCTTAAAAGCTTTACTGGAAAGATTGGCAGAATAAAAGAAAGAAGCTGAATTTCGAATAACGAACAAGGAACGTCGAATGAGGAGTTACTTCTTCATTCTACATTTCTTGTTCGACGTTCATAATTCAAAGGGAGGATGAATGTCGAATGATGAACAAGGA
>CAZMEG010000232.1:5032-5956 GCA_964565205.1 uncultured Cytophagia bacterium | reverse complement strand
GCGGTCATATGAATATTCCCGATCTCGCACCTCAAATTCATGTTCCTCAACTGGCAGATATCGCCGATACTCCATTTGAAAAGATCAAAGCCGTTCGAAGACAGATTAAATATGGCGCCAATTGGATTAAAATTTACGTTACCGGTACGCTTCGGCATATAAATCGTAAAACCCTGGAACCTCTCACCCAGATGAGTCTGGAAGAAGTTAAGATGATTGTGGAGGAATGTAAACGCTGGGATATTCCTGTGGCAGCTCATGCGTATGGAGGGGAAGGAGCAACCAATGCCATTCTTGGTGGAGTGCGTTCCATTGAACACGGGTTCTTTCTCACCGAAGACCAATTACACCTGATGGTAGAGCATGGCACTTACTGGTGCCCGACACTGAGCGTCTACATTCCTAACACCGAAGAAGAACGCCGCGACCCATTGCGCCAAAAAATTGTCGAATCCCATAAAAAGACCTTCCAGAGAGCCCTTAAGTTAGGTGTTAAAATAGCTTTCGGCACGGATGCCGGAGCTTTTGAACATGGTCAGAATGCACGTGAATTCAAGCTTATGGTGGACTATGGCATGAAGCCCATGGATGCCATTAAAGCTGCTACCAGCGTGGCAGCAGAACTCATGCGATGGCAGGATAAAGTAGGAAGCATTACCCGAGGGAAATTTGCTGATATCATTGCTGTTAAGGGCAATCCGTTAGAAGATATTACCATTTTACAAAAAGTTGCTTTTGTGATGAAAGGTGGAAAAATTATTATTAATCGTTAATATTTTTCTGATTTCATGTGCTGTTCATAATCAAAATAATTTTAGGAATTTGCCCGGATACCAGATCATTGCTCAGAAAAAATGGGGTTCCAGTACCCAATTTTTGTTTAATACAGATAGTGTATTTTCCGGTTTGTGAAACGGTATAGAC
>CAZMEG010000232.1:0-5022 GCA_964565205.1 uncultured Cytophagia bacterium | reverse complement strand
TTTAATACAGATAGTTCCTTTGTAATTTGCTTAAAGCAAGCAAAACCTACCGCTAAAAATCCATTGCCTCGGTTATCTTTTTTCATATATGATATTAATAAAGAGCGCATCCTGTTTGAAGACTCCTTTGAAAATGGTACCATTCATTGGATGGGTCCTTACCAGGTAGAAGTTATACCAATGCCAGGCACAGTTACAGTCAGAGGAGCAGTCTATTCCTGGATTTATGATTTAAAGAATAAAAAACGATATCAGAGAAAAAGGGAGTAAACATGGGAAAACGCGTATTCACAGGCATTTTGTTTGCCATTTTAATCCTTTCTATATTATTTATTTCCAGGGTACCTCATCGCCCTGTCGTCACAATCCTAAATAAAGAATTCAAACAACAAAAAAAATCGAATTTTTTGTTAGAGGCAGGTTATGAAAATCCCGGTGAGTTTGCCCGATTACAGAAGGTAATTAGAACGCGAGACGGAGAAGAGGCGCCTGGCTACGAACCTAATTACCGGATTAAAGAACTTCTGAAGGCTCGAAAAATTGTTTCAACTAAATATTTGAATAAGCCAGCCACCAATCCTTTACCCTGGGTGGAGCGTGGTCCGGGAAACGTAAGTGGCCGAACTCGTGGCTTGATCGTGGATCCCGATGACCCGACCCATAACACGTGGTTTGCCGGATCAGTAAGTGGTGGCATCTGGAAAACCACCAACGCCGGCTTAAGCTGGGAAAACAAAACTCCCAATTTGCCCAATTTAGCCACTACGGTTCTTGTCATGGCGGAATCCAATCATGATGTGATTTATGCAGGAACCGGTGAGGGATTTTTTAACATTGATGCGGTTACTGGTAGTGGAATTTGGAAATCTATGGACCGAGGTGAAACCTGGGAACAAATTTTGAGTACGGCAGAAAATGACAGTTTTGAAAATGTGAACCGCATGGTGGTGCATCCCAATGATGAAAACGTTCTTCTTGCTGCCACAAATAGAGGCATATTTAATCCGGATAGATTTTCTGGTATTTTCCGTTCTACGGATGGCGGGAATAATTGGAAAGCAGTATTTATTGAACCCAATGGACAACGTGTCCAGCAACTCATTGCCAATCCCAGGAATTTTAACACATTATTTGCCACAGTAAATGGGGTGGGTATAATAAAATCCACGGATGCCGGTGTTACCTGGAATCTGGTTTGGGATGTTAGTGATTCATCCGTTGGACGCATAGAGATGGCTATTTCTCCTGTGGATACAAACCGAATTTATGCCGCAGTTGAAAATTTTGGCTTGTCCAGCTCTCTTCTGTATATGTCAGAAGATAACGGGCAGTCCTGGGTTCTTGTGAGAGACACCGGTAATGATCCTGACTGGTTGGGTGGCCAGGGCTGGTATGATAATACCATTGCTGTACATCCGTTTAATCCTAATATTGTCTTTGTGGGAGGTATCAACTTGTGGAAAATAACCATTCAAAATTCCTTGAATGGAAAAACGCGTACTACCCAACAGATAACCCAGTTTCGTAATCCCAATTTTCCTAATTTTGTCCATGTAGATCACCATAATTTGCTTATGATACCAATCAACGCCTCAACAAATTCTTTTCGCATTTTCGATGCCAATGATGGGGGTGTTTTTTACTCTCTGGACGGCGGGAATTCCTGGCGAAGCACGTCCAATGGGTACAATACGACTCAATTTTATGGTGTAGATAAAAATCCGATTGCGGATGAGTATTTCGGTGGCATGCAGGATAATGGTAGCTGGCAATCCCCACCCGGCCAACCAGCCACCGCAAATTCGCGCTGGTTATTTCGAATCGGTGGAGATGGTTTCAACGTGGTCTGGAATTTTAAGGAACCCAACAAATTAATAGGTGGATTTCAATTCAATGGATTATTTCGATCCAACAATAGCGGTAGAACATTTCAATTTATTGGAGAAGGGATCGATCGGGGTTCTGGCAATGCGCCTTTTGTAACCAATATTGCCAGCAGCAAAAGCGACACCGATCTGCTATTTGTGGTAGGCAAATCTGGCGTCTGGCGTTCCGACACTTTTGGCCTTGATTGGACGTTGATCCCGATTGAAGAACCGGTATGGTCTTTTAACGCCTCTATAACTCAGGTAGAAATTTCTCTTGCCAATCCACAAATTGTCTGGGCTGGTGCCAGAATGAATAGCAAACGATTCCCGGATGATCGATTGCATGTATCCACCGATGGCGGAATTACATTCAAACCTGTAAATCAATTTACTGATGTGACCCTTGGTGTTTTAACAGGCCTGGCAACGCATCCCACAGAAGATTCCACCGCTTATGCCCTGTTTTCTTTTGCTAAAGCTCCCAAAATACTGCGTACCACTGATTTAGGTCAAACCTGGGAAGATATTTCCGGATTTGGTGTAAATAGCACCAGTAGCAATGGTTTTCCCGATGTAGCTGTGTACAGTTTACTGGTTATGCCTTTCGATACCAATATCCTATGGGCAGGTACCGAAATTGGTATTTTTGAATCTACGGACAATGGAGCTACCTGGCATCTTGCTGATAATGGTTTACCGGCTGTATCTGTATGGGAAATGAAAATTGTAAACGATCAGGTTGTGGTTGCCACGCATGGGCGCGGCATCTGGTCAGTTACTCTGGCCGAACTGGCTGGTTATCATCCACCCGTTGTAACCTTATCTCCACGGCTTAATGATGTTCAGGGGGGACCAGGAGGGCGCTTATTTGTGGATATCACCCTGCGTTCTTCCTATGATTCGTCCTTTGTAATGGTCGAGGGGAATAAATTAGAAAAAATACCAGCCAATGATTTTAAAACTAACCTTAATCTTGAACTATTTTATTCGGTGGAGCAAAAGAAAGAAGTGCAGGTCTCGGTGATTTCATATAAAGATGGGCAGCTTTTCAAATCTATTTCCCGGAAGATCGTTGTTTTCCCATTGGGTGCTCCAATGGTCACTTACACCAGTAATTTTAATCAAATTGTAAATGACTTCATTCTTAATGGTTTTCAAATCACCCGGCATCCAAATTTTCGAGATGGAGCCTTACATTCAATGCATCCTTACCCCAATAGTTCGGCTTTAACCGCTGTTTTAAAAATCCCCATACAGGTGGCATCTGAGAATGCTATTTTACAATATGAAGATATAGCGCTTGTAGAACCTGGCATTGTTAATAATTTTAAAGATCCAAACTTTTTTGATTTTGTTGTTGTGGAAGGTAGCGACGATTTTGGCAAGACTTGGAAACCTCTATTAAATGGATATGATGCTCGTTTTGATTCCACAAAATGGTTGCCCACCTTTCAAGTCAATGGAGATGGTGATTCTACTATGTTTATAACTCATGAAATTAATTTGTTGAACACATTTCCTCCAGGAGATGAGATTTTGATTAGATTTCGTTTAAATTCTGATGCCTTTGTTACTGGCTGGGGCTGGGTGATTGATAATTTAAAAATTCAGGAATCTGTTACGGCTATCAATCAACCCGTAGAAAACCCAAGAACATTTTCATTATCCCAGAATTATCCTAACCCTTTTAATCCAACTACAGTTATTCGCTATTCATTACCAGAAAATTCTGAAGTTACTTTAACTATTTTCAATATTTACGGGCAGCGTGTGAAGGAATTAATTAAAAACCAAAGACAACCCCCGGGTAATCATTCCATTGAATGGGATGGTCGTGATCAGGCAGGCCATCCGGTTAGCAGCGGCGTTTATTTCTACCGTTTAAAAGCGGGGCGATTTGTAAAAACCATGAAAATGACCTTGATCAAATAGGAAGGAGACAACATGTCATCAAGAAAGTTATTTTTCACCTTGTTAATTATTTTATTCTTTTCATTTCAAGCACAAACACAATCTAATGATATTTCAGGCACTTTAGTTGTTTTAAATAAATCAGAATCTACGGCCAGTTTAATTGATTTAGCGAATGAGCAAACTCTAATTAAAATTCCAACAGGGGAGGGACCGCATGAAGTTGCCGTATCTCCAGATGGTAAATTAGCCGTGGTTTCAAATTATGGGAGAAGGGGAGCTCCGGGTTCAACATTAACGGTTATTAATTTACCATTAAAAAAAGTGGAACAAACGTTAAAACTTCAATATTCTAATTACGGTGAAAAAATAATTTACCAGCGGCCTCATGGTATTGTTTTTTTGCCTGACGGTAAACGAATTCTGGTTACCACTGAGGCACAGCAATCTCTATTAATGGTTGATGTTTCATCAGGCAAAATTTTAAATGTTTACAAAACCAATCAAAATGTCAGCCACATGGTGGTTTATTCTCACCAATCACATCGTGCATTTGTTGCAAATATTGGTTCCGGGACAATTTCAGTCATTGATATTGATAATGGTCATTTAATTAAAAACATAGAGACCGGTCAGGGTAGTGAAGGCATCGATATTTCCCCCGATGGTAAAGAAATATGGGTGGCTAATCGGGCTGAAGATACGATTACGATAATTAACGCGTTGGAGTTGAAAATTATACAGAAACTGACCAGCAAAAGCTTTCCTATTCGTGTAAAATTTACTCCAGATGGTAAATATGTTCTCGTATCAAATGCACGTTCAGGTGACTTAGCCGTTTTTGATACAAAAACCAGAAAAGAAATAAAACGCATACGCATGCAGATTCGAGTTAAAGAAGAAAAGGAAAATCGGCTGTTCAGGGATGTTTTCGGCAAAAGCCCAGTTCCCATCGGTATTCTGGTACATCCTTCAGGTAATTACGCTTTTGTGGCCAATTCTAATGCAGATGTAGTTGTAATAATCGATTTAAAATCGTGGCAAATAATTGATCAAATACCAACGGGGAAAGAACCAGATGGATTAGGTTATTCACCTTTAACGATAAAATGACCTCTTATTTAAAGAAAGCAAACAATATTCCTAGTATGACACCCACTTGACCTATCCAGAAGATGAACATCCACGTGATGATTGAAGCATAATTCTTCGACATCTGGACTTCTACTTTAGTTATTCGGTC
>CAZMEG010000231.1:0-5968 GCA_964565205.1 uncultured Cytophagia bacterium | reverse complement strand
GAAGCCACATTACAGGACACACCCCTTTCCACCAGATGCTCCAGGTACTCACCCAGAGTGGTCCAGGTGATGTCATACTTGATGTCACCCTGGCGTTCTTTGGACTCTTTTTTCATGGCCTCGTTCAAAGGTCCCATGGACCAGCCCTCACCGAAGACCTCCAGAGTCACGCCCTGACGAATGTCACTCTGGGAACGCCCATCTTCGATCAGAGTTTCGGTCGCCCAGCTCAGCATGTTAATAAAGCCGGGTGACACCGCCAGTCCGGAAGCATCGATCTCCTTGCGTGCTTTAGCCTGTTCAAGATTGCCAATAACAGCAATGGTGTCAGCATTGATGGCTACATCGGCTACAACTCCCGGGGCTCCACTGCCATCATAGACGGTACCATGGCGAATGATAACGTCGTAGTCGGGTTTTGGGGCACAGGTGATTGTGATAATAGAAAACAATATAATAAGCAGGTAGGCTTTAATTTTCATTTTTCCTCACTCCTCTTGCTATTAACGGGTATGCTAATTTTAAGACTATTTAATGTATTTGTCAATATTTTGTTGTTATTTTTTGTTTTGAATTTAGTTAATCTGGATTTGCAATGGAATACTAAATTAAATGATTATGCTTTAAATTTTTGTCTTTAAAATAACGATATTTTGCTTGTTTCTTTTAGCTTTTATGCTATATTTGGTGTAAAAATTGGTAAAAGGAGCATTGTTTGGGCAGCAAATCTTTAGCAACACGTGTGCATGATATTCAACCTTCTGGCATCCGAAGAATTTTTGATATAGCGTGTGCTAATCCCGATGGTATCGATCTTTCGATAGGCGATCCCGATTTTGATGTGCCTGAACTCGTAAAGGAAGAAAGCATCCACTGGATTCGTCAGGGGTTTAATCGTTACGTCTCAACCCGCGGCATTCCGGAATTAAGAGAAAAAATTGCCGAGCATCTTCAAAACAAAAAAATCCACTACGAAGATTTTTTGGTCACTGCTGGAGCTACGGGGGCTTATTTTCTGGCTATTTTGTCCATTGTGAGCCCCGGCGATGAAGTCCTGATCCTTGATCCCTATTTTGTGGCTTATGCCAATGTAGTCATAATGTGTGGCGGGGTCCCCAAATTTATTGACACTTACCCGGATTTTTCACTACGTGAGGAATCTATTGTACCGTTCATTTCTTCTAAAACTAAAGCTATTGTTATCAATCACCCAAACAATCCCACCGGTGTGGTTTATAAAAAGCATGAATTGGAACTGGTCACTTCTATCGCCGAACAATTTGGTCTGTTCATTATATCAGATGAAATTTATGATCAATTTGTTTATACCGATGAACCATTCGTAAGTGTGGGAAATGTGGCGACCGATGCGATAGTAATCAGTGGTTTTTCCAAACGTACGGCCATTCCTGGCTGGCGGCTTGGTTATGTCTCTGGTCCCAAAGAGGTCATAAATGCCATGGCCACTTTTCAACAATATTCTTATGTATGTGCCAATTCTATTGCACAAAAAGCTGCTGTAAAGGCATTTAATGATCCTCTCAATGATCACATTGCGTCTTTTCGTAAACGCCGGGATTTACTGGTTGAAGGATTAAAAGACCGATTTAAGTTGGTGAAGCCGGAAGGAGCGTTTTACTGTTTTCCAGAGGCTCCCGGTGGAGATGCAGACGCATTTGTAAATAAAGCCATTGAAAAAAAATTATTCATTATACCCGGAAATGTCTTTTCTCAAAGAAACACTCATTTTAGAATTTCATATGCTGTACCTGAAACCAAACTGGTTCGTGCCATAGAAATTTTAAATGATCTCGCCAGGCAATTTTAAACCACATTAATTAATTTTGTACCTAAAATCCAAGGGAGACCGTATGTCAAAAATTCGTTCACTGGATCCAATTCCTATTCTGGGTTCCGCAATAATCGGGGTGATTTATGTTGTTTTGTTCAGTGGCAGGGATGTGGTTTTACTGGCAATTTTTGCTTTACAAATTCTACGCAGTCTCTGGGCTTTACTGGCAGTGCCAAAAAGCCGATGACCATGTGTCAGTTAAGAAATATGACCCGGGACGATTTACCCGCTGTAAACTCCATCCTGTCTAAAGCTTTTTCTCATGCACGCATGCAGAATGGTTATACCGACCACCATATTCCTTTATGCAAACTGGAATTTTTAGAAATGTATCGTTCCGCCACACCAGAAGGTGCCTATGTACTCGAAAAACAGGGTAAAATCATTGCTTACAGTTTTTGCCGGCTCTGGGGCCGCCTTGGATGGATTGGTCCTTTGAGCGTTCTTCCTGAAGAACAGGGCTACGGATATGGAAAAACCATCGTGCAGGCATGCGTAGAATTTTTAAAGAGTCAGGGAGCCCGAACCATCGGCCTGGAGATGCCTGCGCGTTCGGTTAAAAATCTGGGATTTTACATCGGGTTAAATTTTGTTCCTCAAAATGTTTCAGTGGATTTATTTAGAGAAATCAATAAGAAACCCCTTACTTCATCAAAATTACGGGTCTGGCATTTTTTAAAATGCAATTCCCATGAAAAACAAGAGTTTTTAGATTTTGTAAAAAAACTGAACCATCAACTGGATCCTTATCTAACTTACACCGGTGAGATTGTAAATACCGTCCGTTTTCATTTCGGCGATGGCCTGTTATTTATGAAAAAACAGTTGCCGCTGGCTCTGGTAATTGCTCACACCGAAACCTATTCTTCAGAAGAAAAACGTCAATTTTTAAAAATTACAGCATTGCAGATGGCACCGGATTGCCCGATGAATTTGCTGGATGAAGTGCTTGGCTATCTGGAGCATTGGGCTTTGCAGGAAAAGCTATTCCGGTTGTATATTCGAATCCCTGCCCGTTATTTTAAGGCATTAAAATATTTTCTATCCAAAAATTTTAAAGTCATAAATACAGATTTACGAATGACTCTGCGAGGATTTCCACAACGGGACAGCAAAAAATTTATTAATTTAAACAAATGGGTCTAACTATGAGGCTCAAAAAATTAATTTCATTCGGTTTGATATTTTGGGGCTTACTCACAAAAACAGGATTTTCCTGGGCTGGATCTAATGAAGATTGGGTCGATAAAACTTTATCTAAAATGGATCTACGTGAAAAAATCGGTCAAATGATTGTGGCTACGGCTTTTGCTCGATTCATCAACGAAGATAGCGACGAGTGGTACGGGATTCAACATACGATTAAAAAATACAAAGTGGGGGGTTACCATCTTTATTTTGGCGACATTTATTCAGCGGCTCAACTCACCAACAAGATGCAGGCGTTATCCGATATCCCTTTACTAATAGACGCGGATTTTGAAACGGGCGTGGGGCATCGTTTTCCAGGTGCCACCGAGTTCCCCAGCAACATGGCCATTGGCGCCACAGGCTCAGAATACTACGCATTTAAAATGGGGGAAATTACTGCACGAGAGGCTCGCGCTATCGGTATTCATCTTACTTATGCTCCAGTAATGGATGTTAACAATAATCCAAACAACCCGATTATTAACACCCGTTCGTATGGCGAGGATCCCATGCTGGTAGCCAGACTCGGCACAGCCTTTATTCGGGGATGTCATGCTGGAGGATTACTGACCACTGCCAAGCACTTTCCCGGTCATGGCAATACCAGTGTGGATTCCCATACCGACCTGCCTTTGATTCCATCCGATCTAAATCAATTAAGCCGGTTAGAGCTGGTGCCTTTTAAGCGGGCCATTGACGCAGGCGTGGATTTAATCATGACGGCCCATATTGTTTTGCCCCAACTCACACGAGAAACTTTCCAGCCGGCCACTCTTTCTTTTGATGTTTTAAACAGACTTTTACGTAAGAGATTAAATTTTCAGGGCCTAATTGTCACAGATGCACTGGAAATGGGTGCGATTAAAAATAATTTTACTGAAAAATATACAGTTGTGCAGGCCGTGAAAGCCGGCGCAGACATTTTACTGGCTCCACAAAATATCCCACTGGTTATTCGAACGATCGAGGAAAAAGTTAAAAAGGGTGAAATTAGTGAAACAAGAATCAACCAATCCGTAAGAAAAATTTTGTCATTTAAAGCTAAATTGGGCCTACATAAAAACCGTTTTGTGGACATAGCTGAAATTTCTAAAATTGTCGGCTCGCCGGGTTTTAAAAGTCTTGCCATGAAAATGGCCAATGATGCCGTAACACTGGTAAAAAATGAACGTCATTTAATTCCCTGGCCTTACGATAAAAATTTAACCCCCGTTGTTTTAAATATATATGATGAAACACCCTCCGGCGATCAGGTTTTTGCTGCTGAGGTCAAAAAACGCTTTGAAATGACTCAGGCTTACACAATAGGAGACTTTAGCGATTCTCGGTCTCTTGAACAAATGGCTCACAATCTGGATACTACCCATGTCATCCTGGCAGCTCTTTATGTTAATATTAAATCTGGAAAGGGCCGGGCGAATTTACCGGAACAGGTGACTGAGTTTTTAAAGAATCTACATCGGCAAGGTTACCCGGTGGTGGCGATTTCTTTTGGCAATCCTTATGTATTTACTCAGATTCCCGAAGTGGACGCTTATTTATGCGCTTATGGGCGTCAGGAAAATTTGCAAAAGGCAGCCGCACAGGCCTTATTTGGCGAAATCGATATCAGAGGGAAATTACCCGTGACTATTCCTGGCTACTACCCGCGCGGACATGGACTCGAAATCAACAAAGTGCGAAAACATCCTCTAATTGTTAAAGTGCCTCATGCGCCCCGATTGCAATATAGCCTTCCCGAAGAAGCCGGATTTGACCCAAAAAAATTAAGTAAGATCGATACCGTGATTACACAGGCTATAGCCGATTCTGCTTTTCCTGGAGCAGTAGTCCTGGTGGCTCGGAAAGGGAAAATTGCACTGGAAAAAGCCTACGGTAAATTCACGTATCAGCCTGATGCTCCTGTGATGAAAACCAACGCCATTTTTGATCTGGCTTCTGTAACCAAAGTAGTGGCTACCACCACAGCGGCCATGATTTTGTTCGATCGAGGGGAGATAGCGCTGGATGATCCGGTGGTTCAATATATTCCACAATTTACCGGTGGATTGCGAGATTCGATTACCATCCGCCATTTACTGACGCATTCTTCAGGGTTACCCCCATTTAAACGGTTTTTTCTCCAATATACTTCACCTGAAGAAATCTGGCAGGCCATTTATGAAACTGAAATTACTTTCCCGCCCGGTACAAAAACGGTATATTCCGATATTGGTATGATTTTGTTAGGAAAAATTATAGAAATGGTAAGTGGAAAGCCCCTGGATGAATTCTGTCGCCAGGAAATATTTACACCTCTCGGTATGCAAGACACCTTCTTTAATCCGCCGGATTCTCTAAAATATCGAATTGTACCCACCGAGATAGACCCCTGGCGCGGTCGCCTGGTACATGGTGAGGTGCATGATGAAAATGCATACGCTCTGGGCGGAGTGGCCGGTCATGCCGGACTGTTCAGCACTGCAAAAGACCTGGCCATTTTTTTACAAATGCTACTCAATGGAGGCATGTATGACACCGTGCGTTTGATTAAAGAGCAGACCGTGCGGCTTTTTACTCGAAGACAAAATTTAGTACCGGGTAGTAGTCGCGCCCTGGGATGGGATACTCCATCACAACCCAGTTCAAGCGGTCACTATTTTTCTCCCGAATCTTTCGGTCACACCGGTTTTACAGGCACATCCGTCTGGGTGGACCCAAATCGTAAATTGCTGGTAGTTTTTCTAACGAATCGTGTACATCCAACCAGAAAAAACATAAAGATACGAAAGGTTCGGGTGCAGTTACATGACGCGGTAATTAAAGCGCTTTCCGGAGAATAAAAATAGCGGGTTGTCATTCCTGCAAGCATTAAGCGAAGTTCCAGAGCTTAGGTAAGTATTAAAGGGATAAACGCTGTCCCTCACAGCGTTTTTTTTAACAGCC
>CAZMEG010000230.1:0-5980 GCA_964565205.1 uncultured Cytophagia bacterium | reverse complement strand
ATTTTTAAGTTTAATCATACTTCTTATTATGAAAAAGAAATGGGCAAAGATTTAAATAAAGTCTTTCTATCATTTGAAAATTTAATCAGTAGCGAACAACTGGTAGAAATCAAGCTATTTTGTATTGAGTTGGAAGAACAATTTTCTTACAAAAACAGGCGGAGAGTGAATATCGATCCTGGTTATCTGGAATTGAGCAAACTGGTTTTGGCTTCCACAAAAAATTATGATCATCGCATACACCTGGGCAAAGGAGTTTATGGAGATGTTCAACTGCGTTTTCGTGGAGGGCAATTTGTGACCAATCCCTGGACTTATCCAGATTATCAAACGTCTTTAACCATGGAATTTTTTACCAGGGTACGGCAAAAATATCATGATCAATTAAAACAATTAGACTCATGACCTCTATTGATTATAAAAATGCCGGGGTTGATATTGAAGCCTCGGATGCTTTGAAAAAACAATTAAAGAATTTAATCAGAGAATCATTTACTCCACAAGTAATAACAGATATCGGGCTGTTTGGAGGATTTTACAGATTAGATTGGCAAGCTTACAAGCAACCGGTTCTGGTGGCCAGTATGGATGGAGTGGGAACCAAAATTATAATTGCTCAGATGATGGGAAAATATGACACGATTGGCGAAGACCTTGTGAACCATTGTATCAATGATATCGCTGTGTGTGGCGCGAACCCCTTATTTTTTCTGGATTATATTGCCGCGGATAAATTTAATTCAATAAACATCTTAAATATTATATCAGGAATTGTGCGGGCCTGTAAAGCATCCCGGTGTAGTTTAATTGGTGGGGAGATGGCACAGATGCCGGGAGTTTATTTATCGAATAGTTTTGATCTGGCCGGGACGGTTGTAGGCATAGTGGAAAAAGAAGACATTTTAGATGGCAGTAAAATAAAGGCCGGGGACATATTAATTGGTGTGGCTTCTAATGGACTTCACACTAACGGGTTCTCTCTGGTCAGGAAAATTTTTTTTGAAAAAAAGGGATACAAAATTGATCAATATTTTAATAGTTTAAATGATATTTTAGGTAATGAGTTGCTTAAGGTGCACAAAAATTATTATCCGCTTATTCAAAGAGTAAGATCAGAGCCTGAATTACACGGGATAGCCCATATCACAGGTGGTGGCATAGAGGGGAATACCAAGAGATTATTAAAGGATGGATTGTCTTTAAAAATTAACTGGGTTAGCTGGGAAATACCGGCCATTTTTAAATTAATTCAAGAAGAAGGTCAGGTAAGGGATGAGGAAATGCGACGCGTATTTAATTTAGGAGTTGGTCTGGTTTTAATTATTGAAGAGGGTAGTGAAAAAAAATTTTTAAATCTCTGCGAAACTTTTGGTGAAAAGAGTTATTTAATTGGAAAAATAGAAAAAAATTGAGAGATAAGTCTTGCCAAGATTTGGAATCATAGGAACAGGGAGCTGGGGTACCGCTATTGCCATCCTGTTAAATGCCAATGCTCATGCGGTTACACTGTGGAATCGTGATGTCTCAGTACTGGAAACGATCAATAAGACGCATGAGAATAAAAAATATTTACCCGGTGTCAGAATTTCAGAAAAAATCGAACTGGAACCTGATTTAAATAAAGCTGTCACCAATAAAGATTGTATTGTTGTGGCTGTGCCATCTCATGCAGTACGTCAGGTATTTGAACAGATTAATCATTTGTCGGAAAAGACCGTCATCGTGAGTCTGGTCAAAGGCATAGAGAATGAAACTCTTTTAAGGGTGAGCCAGATTTTAAAGGAAATTTTTCCCAGGCATGAAGTGGCCGTTCTGGCCGGACCAAGTCATGCAGAGGAAGTTAGCCGTGGAATTCCCACCGCGGTGGTTTGTGCATCTGAAAATTTATCAACTGCTAAATGGGTACAGCAACAGTTTATGTCTCCCCAATTTCGTGTCTATACTCACAGTGATATTATCGGGGTAGAGTTAGGCGGTGCGTTAAAGAACATCATTGCCCTTGCTGCGGGTATAACCGAAGGAGCCGGTGGGGGAGATAGTACCAAAGCGGCACTGATGACTCGTGGTTTAGCTGAAATAACCCGTCTGGGTACTCGTCTGGGAGCTAATTCCATGACCTTTGCCGGTTTGTCAGGTATGGGCGATCTAATCGTGACCTGCATGAGTAAGTACAGTCGTAATCGATATGTGGGGGAACAAATTGGCAAGGGCAAAACTCTGGAGCAGGTTTTATCAGAAATGGTAATGGTGGCGGAAGGCGTAAAAACCACCATATCCGCTCATCAACTCGCTCAGAAAAACAATGTAGAAGTACCCATCATCCATGAAGTTTATCAAATATTATTTCAAAATAAGGATCCAAAGCAGGCAGTTTATGATTTAATGACCCGTGCTGCTAAAATCGAAGACTGGGGATAGATGATTAAGTCCATTTTATTATCGGTGGATGGTTCTATTTATACCGAATCGGTGCTTAAGTATGGCATTCATCTGGCAAAAGCCTTTGATGCCAGATTGAAGGTCATAACTATTGTAGACATTCGTTTTGTGGAATGGGCTGTGGCCATGGGTACCGATGGTTTCGTGCCCATTATTCCATCTACCGTCTATCAGGAGGAATCCCGGAAGATACTAGAAGCCAAAGCCGAGGCCGTTATTCAAAAAAGTACCGAAATTTTACAAAAAGAGCAGGTGGAATTTGGGACAGAAAAAATCGTTGGTTCTCCGGTGGATATTATTTTTGAACAGTCTCATCTGGTGGATTTATTAATTTTAGGCGCCAGAGGAGAATTTGCCCGATGGCAAAGTAAATTAGTCGGGGCAACTTTAGAGGCCGTGGTAAGGCAATGTAACAAACCCATTCTTATCGTAAACAAGGATTTTCGACCGCTCAAAAAAATATTAGTCGCTTATGATGGAAGTGAGAAAGCCAACAAGGCCCTGCAAATGGCAGGATTTTTTGCTGCAAAACTAAAGCGACCTGTTCTAGTTCTGACCGTACACGATAATGAGCAAATACGAAATAAATATTTACAGGAAGCCAAGACTTATTTGGATTCTTATGAGATCGCGGTGACATTAAAAGGCACCGAGGGCAGTCCTGAAAAGGAAATCCTTACCATTGCCCAATCAGACCAGTGCGATATCATTATTATGGGCGCTTTTGGACATTCACGTATTCGTGAAGCGATTCTGGGTAGCATCACCGAACATGTTATGCGACATGCCACCTTACCTGTATTACTGGTTAAATAATTCATAAAATTTTAAGGAAAGGATTTATCTGACATGAAAGATCAAGTCTATATAGCTGATGTTAATAAACATGTAGGTCAAACGGTGAAAATATACGGCTGGCTCTACAACAAGCGCTCCAGTGGTAAATTGTGGTTTCTGTTGATTCGCGATGGCAGTGGATTAATTCAGGCTGTGGTGTTTAAGGGGGATGTGAGTGAAGAGGTATTTGAACGTTGCGAGGAAGTTACACAGGAATCCTCTGTTATTGTGACCGGTCAGGTTCGGGAAGACAAGCGAGCCCCCGGTGGCTATGAACTGCAGGTTAGTGATTTTCAGATTTATCATCTGGCCCAGGATTATCCCATTACCCCAAAAGAGCACGGTACCACCTTTTTGATGGATCATCGTCATCTCTGGTTGCGTTCTTTGAAGCAGCATGCTATCTTACGCATTCGACATGAGATCATTCGGGCCTGTCGCGATTTTTTTGATAGTCGCGGCTTCATTTTACTGGATGCGCCCATTTTTACACCTTCTGCCTGTGAAGGGACCACCACTCTATTTGAAACCAATTATTTTGGAACCAAAGCTTATTTAACCCAGAGCGGCCAGCTTTATATGGAAGCCGGTGCCATGGCTTTTGGGCGTGTATATTGCTTTGGTCCAACCTTTCGTGCGGAAAAATCGAAAACTCGAAGACATCTAATCGAATTCTGGATGGTGGAACCGGAAGTAGCTTTCATGGAATTGGATGAAAACATGCAACTGGCCGAAGACCTGGTGGAATATATCGTTGGCCGGGTTCTGGAAAATAGACGGGAAGAACTCAATCAAATCGAACGGAACATTGAACCTTTGGAAAAAATACAAAAGCCGTTTCCTCGCATCAAATATGACGAGGCAGTCGAGATTTTGAAAAAGCACAACGTGGAATTTCAATGGGGTGATGACTTTGGTGGAACGGATGAAACGGTCATTTCTCAGGCATTTGATAAACCGGTGCTTATTCATCGTTATCCAGCCCAGGTGAAAGCCTTTTACATGAAGAACGACCCGGAGGAACCGGATCGGGCCCTGTGCGTGGATATGCTGGCTCCAGAAGGCTATGGGGAAATCATTGGTGGGGGACAGCGTGAGGATAACCTGGAAGTATTAGAACGCAAAATTGAAGAACATAATTTGCCTAAAAAAGACTTTGAATGGTACCTGGATTTGCGGCGCTATGGTACCGTGCCACATTCAGGATTTGGTTTGGGAATTGAAAGGACTGTGGCCTGGTTATGTGGTTTAAAGCACGTTCGTGAAACCATTCCATTCCCAAGACTCTTACACAGAATGTATCCGTAAGCCATGCGTCCTAAATTGATTGGAGTTATCGGGGGCAGTCAATGTTCCCCTGAAATAGACAATTTAGCCGAACAGGTAGGAAGATTGATCGCAAGACGAGGAGGGATCGTTATCTGCGGTGGCCTTGGGGGTGTCATGGAAGCAGCCTGTCGCGGAGCAAAAAGTGAGCAGGGCCTGACCATCGGTGTTTTACCTGGTACATTTAAATCGGAAGCTAATCGCTTTGTGGACATACCTGTGGTTACCGGAATGAATGATGCCAGAAATGTCATCATCATACGCAGTGCAGATGCGGTCATTGCCGTGGATGGTGAGTATGGTACCCTCTCAGAAATCGCGTTTTGCTTGAAATTTAATGTGCCGGTTATCGGTTTACAGACCTGGCAGGTGGATCCCAAAATTATAGTAGTTCATACACCTGAAGAAGCTGTTAATAAAGCTTTTGAACTGGCCAGTTAACTATGGAGGTATGTGCTAAAATTATCGTGAAAGGATTTGTACAGGGGGTTGGCTTTCGCTGGTTTGTTTACAAAATTGCCACAGATTTAAATTTAAAAGGGTATGTAAAAAATCTTTACAATGGCGATGTAGAAATCGAAGTCGAAGGGGAACGGGGTCAAATTGAAGAATTAATTAAACAGGTGAAGGTCGGCCCACCACTTTCGCGGGTAACCGATGTGCGAATCGAGTGGAAAAAATGTAATTACAAATATACCACATTCAAAATTGAACATTAACCAATCGTAAAGGAGAGTGTCCATGTCGGAATTAGCTCAGTTCATTCGAGATGTTCCGGATTTCCCGAAGAAGGGCATTGTTTTTAAAGATATTACAACCCTGTTGAAAGATGCCTCAGCCTTTCAAAAAGCGGTGGAAGAACTGGGGAGCAAATTTAATCCCGAACAGATCGATAAAGTGGTGGGCATCGAGTCACGAGGATTTATTTTTGCCGCAGCTCTGGCTTACAAGTGGAAAATCGGCCTGGTTCCGGTACGCAAGCCTGGTAAGCTTCCAGCCGAGACTTTAAGCCAGGAATATCAACTGGAATATGGAACCGATCGCGTAGAAATTCATAAAGATGCCATCTCTTCAGGTGAACGCATTTTAATTGTCGATGATCTTTTAGCCACTGGAGGCACCGCTGAAGCCACGGCTAAGTTAGTGGAAAATTTAGGTGGTAAAATTCAGGGGATTGGCTTTTTAATTGAGCTTTCTTTTTTAAAGGGTCGCGAAAGACTTAGAAATTATAATGTGGTCTCAATAATTCAATATGAATCAGAATAGCCTCGTAAAATTTTTAAAATTTACTTTAATAACATGTTAAAATTTAATTAATCAGGTATCAGGAGTATTGGAGTGAGGGATTACTGGAGTATTGAAAAAGCTTTTCCATTAA
>CAZMEG010000229.1:4297-5981 GCA_964565205.1 uncultured Cytophagia bacterium | reverse complement strand
GGTTAGCGACGGGAGTGCCAACCACAATATCTTCATTACCGGTATAGCGAGCAAGCAAAATTTTAAAAGCGGCCAGCATAATCATAAAGAGGGTAACTCCTTCCTCTTTGCTAATCTTTTTCAATTGATACGATAAATTTTCCGATAAAAATATGGAATACACATCCCCATGAAATGTTTGATTTGAAGGACGCGGCCGATCCGTTGGTAATTCAAGATGAGTGGGAGCATTGTTAAGCTGTTGTTTCCAGTAGGATAACAATTTATTTTGAGCTTCTTCCTTAAGCCACTCTCTTTGCCAGACTGTGTAATCCGCATATTGAACCGGAAGTTGAGGTAAAACATAGGGATTACCGGCAACAAAGGCCTCATAGATCGTGGTGAGTTCTTTTGCGAAAATTTCCATAGACCAACCGTCGGTAATGATATGGTGGATGCAAACTAATAACAGATGGAGATCTTCTTTACGACGCAACAGACAGACTTTTAACAACGGTGCCTGACTTAAATCGAATACCGTTTGTCCAAGTTCATCTATATATCGCTCTACCTCTTTATCTTTTTCAGATTCGGAGAAAGTACTCAGATCAATTACAGGTAACTTTAAATCAATTGTTTTTTCAATAAACTGAACAGGTTGCCCATCAATCATTTTAAATGAAGTGCGTAATATTTCATGTCGTTTAATGATTTCATTTAGCGTCTTTTCGAGAGCCTGTGGGTTAAGTGAACCTTCAAATCTTTCTGCAAAAAGAAAATTGTAAGCTGTATTACCGGGATCTAATTGCTCAAGAAACCAGAGCCTTTCCTGTGTATAAGAAAGTGGAACAATATTAATTTGGTCTTCCCTGGGCTTTATTTTTTTCTCGTCCCCCCCATGTCTGCTCTTTTTAAGTTTTTCCAGGAGAAGCTTACGCTTCTCCGCAGGAAGATTTATAATTTGTTGTGTAATTTCTTTCATATTAGATTAACTCACTAAGATTTGTTTATCTTAAATGTGAATATTAAAATCTTTCTGAAAAAATTATGGAGAGAATCTATCTCACCAATAACATCTTTCGGGTTTGAACAAAGGAAGGCGTGATTAACCTATATAGATAGATTCCACTACTCAATCCACTGGCGTCAAATATAACTGTATGTCTACCAGCCGGAAAACGCTGGGATACAATAGTCGCTACTTCTTTACCCAAGATACTGTATACTTTAATTTTAACAAACTCTGGTTTAGGCAACTCAAAGACAATGTTTGTGGTCGGATTAAAGGGATTGGGGTAATTCTGAGCGAGATTGTATTCTGTTGGAATTCCCGGTTTACCTTCAACAGACGTTATCAGCTTTGTAGTAAAGCTCCATACACTCGACCAGGGACCCGTTCCAGCGGCATTGCTCGCCCGTACACGCCAGTAGTAAGTAGTAGTATCGGATAAATCCATTACTTGATAAGTGGTATCCATAATACCACTCTGATCCCTTACCGTTTTATTAAAACCAGAGTCAAGAGATAATTGTAACTGATAAGACGTGGCTCCAGCAGAAATATGCCAGACCATCTCGGGATCGGTGGATATCTCCGTAGCGCCATTTTCGGGAGCAATTAAGCTGGGTGCAGCCGGAATTGTGACTATCGTGGTAAAACTCCACACACTCGACCACGGACTCGTCCCCCCGGCATTCGATGCCC
>CAZMEG010000229.1:0-4197 GCA_964565205.1 uncultured Cytophagia bacterium | reverse complement strand
TGGGATAATCCCGTCACCTGAAAGGTTGTGTCCGTAAGCGCCCCCTGATCCACGACTATGGTGGAAAAATTCACATCGGTGGAAACCTGAAGCTGATAGGTGTTGGCCCCCGATGAAGCATGCCAGCTTAAAAAAAGGTCAGTAGGAATATTCGCAGAGCCATTTAAAGGCGAAGCAAGTAAAGGGGTGGAAGGAGCGCTGATGATGGTTGTAAAACTCCATATGTCGGACCATGGACTCGATCCCATGGTATTGGTTGCCCGTACCCGCCAGTAATAAGTTGTACTGTTTGATAAACCTGTTACTTGATAGGTAGTATCTGTAAGTCCGCTTTGATCCACAATGGTTGTTGAAAAATTAGGGTCCGTTGAGATTTGAAGCTGATATGAATTTGTATTTAAAGAGGTGTTCCAGATCAGCATTGGATTGGTTACAATACCCGTAGCTCCGTTATTAGGCCAGACAAGCACTGGTTTTGTAGGAAATAATGAATTATCTATTATATGTTCAAACCAAACCCTCTGGACACCACCATCGAGACTTGTTGCCTTAATCACAAGAAAATAAACACCATCTTGAAATGGTGTAGTATCTACCTGCCAGTCGTACTGAGGAGAACTTAAATCTATAGTCGCCACAGGATTAGGCGGATCCTGCCCTTTTTTTAGCGCAGATATGAGTGGATCACCTCCCCGATGAAGGAAAAGTTTGATACTCGCTATTCCAGAACCATTACTCGTACCAAAGTCTGGATCGAAAGCGGTTACTTGATAATCGGCTATTCCTCCTATTGTCTTACCACTTACCGGCTTAGTTACATTAATCACAGGTAAATTATCCAGGTTAGCGATATAGTTTGAATCAACTGTAACAGCCACCTGAACTTCGTTTGAGGTAACTGATACTGTGTTTATGCTAATCCCGGCCTGAGCATCAGTAAAAGTTTGACCGACTGCTAAAGCTGCATCCCGCCAATCTTCACTTTGAGAACCGGGAGTCATGTCTAATAGCAAGGTTGTATTATATGTGTTTTTAAATACTTCTATAATAACAGGCCCGTTATTGACAAGTTCTTCTAAGCTACGGAAAAAAAGCCAGTATTCGCGCAAGGGATCTTTGCGTATTTTAATGGCGGTATACTTGGTTACCTGGCTACCCGATTGAGGCTGGTTATCCAAGGCCTGAATTGTATAGGTTCCTGATTTAGTTACATCTAAAATACTCTCTGGAGGTAACCAGCCAACCCGAGATTTAAGCCAGGGATTAAAATGATGATATGGTCCAACCCGCGGCCCGGGTCCTCCGGCTTCGATGCCGTTTCCCATCATATCATACATATCACCATACTCTATCTCCGTGCCATTTGGTGAAATCGGGGATCCACCGCTGACCTGCCAGAAATTAGCATGGCGCCATCCGAAAGAATGACCTATTTCATGGATTGTTACGTACGGCAGGTTGCTATTCGCTTCACTCATAAATACTGTCCGTTTATTCATGGTACCTAAACCCGGGGCACCATTCCAGAGTTTTGAAGTAAAAATAACTTCTCGGTCATATGAACTAACATCAAAACCGGACTGTTCAGCGATTTGAATCGCATCTGCACGAATTCTTAAAGTAACAGGTCCATTTTGATAGTAGGAGGCCGGATGGGGCATGGTTAAGACTGGAGTAACATCAATTGTTACTGAAACTGTATTATAGGCGTTACGTTCAAGAGCTGATTTTAATACAGCCGCATGAGATTGGGCAGACGATTGGGTGATCACAGCACCCGGACCTCCTGGATACTGGACTAAAATAAAAATAATCCTGCGATTTCCAGTGAAATCTGTAGAAGTAAGAATATTACCAGGTGATTGAAACGAATTTTGAGCAAATAATAATGCAGGAGATAGAATTATTAACAGAAAAAATTGAAATAAAGATTTTTGAATTAACCGATATAATGACTTACATTGTATCTTAATTTCCATTTCAAAATTAGAAATTAAAATTAATTATCAATTGTCCGTTTACAATCAACTAATTTCTAATAAAATACCGTCCTTCCTGCACCCTTTGACAAACAGCGATAAGGTCATTTGATACTATTTCAATAAAAGCATTTTTCTAGTTTGACTAAAATTTGAGGTATTGAGTTTATATAAATAAATACCACTGCTAAGCCCCTGAGCATCAAATTTAACCGTATGTTTTCCAGCCGGGTAATGACCAGAAACTAAGGTGCGTACTTCTTTCCCTGTTATATCATAAATTTTCAGGATGACATAATCTGATCGTGGTAATTCAAAAATAATATTTGTCAGAGGATTAAATGGATTAGGATAGTTCTGTTCTAAATTAAATTTTTCAGGAATTCCTGGATTTGTTTCTATTCCAGTTACGGTTTCAGTAGTAAAACTCCACATCTCAGACCACCCGCCTGTACCACTAACATTGGCAGCTCGAACCCGCCAGTAATAGGTTGTACTGTCGGATAAATCGGTTACCTGAAATGTGGTATCTACCAGATCAGTCTGATTTACTGTTTTTGAGATAAAATCAGAACTTGTAGATATTTGTAAATGATAAGTGTTTGCCCTATCGGATGAATGCCAGACTAATGTAGGATTGGTTTTAACCCCTAAAGCGCCATTTGATGGCGAAATAAGTAAGGGTGTAGTCGGGACCGAAGTATTATCTACAATATGAGGAAACCAAATTCTATGAACTCCTCCATCTCTACTTGTAACTCGCGCTACTAAAAAATATACCCCATCCTGAAGATTACTTGTATCAAATTCCCAGTGATAGGGAGGAGAAGAAAAAGTCACAGTGGCTTCAGGGAACGGTGGATCCTGGCCCTGACGAAGGGCTACGCCTAAAGGATCTCCAGTTCTGTGTAAAAATAGTTTTACTTCAGCAATGCCTGCTCCATCGGTATCTCCAAATTCTGGATCAAAGGCAGTTACCTCATAATCAACCTTCCCTCCTACTGTCTGGCCATTTTTAGGTTCTACAACATTTATTACTGGTAAAATATCCAACTGATTTAAAATATTTGGATCTATTGTGACTTCTACCTGAACGTTTTGAGATGTTACTGAGACAGTTTTTATAGTCAACCCGATGTCAGGGTCTGAAAAAGTTTGTCCCAGAGCAAGAGCTGCATCGCGCCAATCATCGTTCTGGGATCCTGGAGTCATATCTAATAAACGCGTAGGTCTGATATTATCGTTGCGAATTTCAGTGATTAGAGGTCCTTTAGGATTGAGCGCTTCCTCCATGCTTCGATAAAATATCCAGTAATCGCGAGCGGCATCTTTTTTAATTTTTAAGGCAGTATAAGATGTTCCTGATACCGGCGGGGGGTTGTCAAAAGCCTCAATGGTATAAGTTCCAGATTGTGTGACATTTAAAATACTACGGGAAGGCAACCAGTTTACTCTGCTTTTAAACCACGGATTAAAGTGGTGATAAAAACCTGACACAGGTCCTGATTGATTTACCCCTATATTGTTTCCCATCATATCGTAAACATCGCCATATTCTATCTCTGTTCCATCAGGCGAGATTGGGGAACCACTACTTACCTTCCAGAAGTTAGCATGCATCCAGCCAAAGGTATGTCCTAATTCATGAAGGGTCACATAAGGTAAATTACTATTTCGTTCACTCATCAAAGCCGTTCGTTGATTTAAGGTGCCCAGACCTGGAGCACCTGACCAGAGCTGTGAACTAAAAATTACTTCGCGATCATAAGATTTAATATTATAACCAGCATTGGAAGCTACCTGTACAGCGTCGGCGCGTATTTTTATGGTCGCATTCACCCCCTGATAGTAAGAAGCTGGATTCGGCATCATCAACACAGGAGTTATATCAATTGTTACGGAGACTGAATTATAAGCATTACGCTCTAAAACATTTTTAACTATATTAGCATGAGATTGCGCTTCTGATGGAGTTATTACAGCCCCGGGCCCACCCGGATACTGGACTAAAATAAAAAGTATCTTTCTCTGGCCAGTAAAATCCATTGATCGTAAAATATCTCCTGGTGGATTGTAAGAAAGTTGTTGAGAATAACCTTTTATTGTATAGGATTGGAGTTCAGTAAGAAATAAAAAAATAATTAAAATATATCTTTTAAAATTTTTATTTATCA
Organism: uncultured Cytophagia bacterium; assembly: GCA_964565205.1. Classification (GTDB taxonomy): domain Bacteria; phylum Zhuqueibacterota; class Zhuqueibacteria; order Oceanimicrobiales; family CAZMEG01; genus CAZMEG01. The sequence continues at coordinate 44 of CAZMEG010000229.1, read as the reverse complement.
TGAAATTATTTATTAGTTTTAACAATAGACATTTTTAAAAATAT
>CAZMEG010000228.1:691-6004 GCA_964565205.1 uncultured Cytophagia bacterium | reverse complement strand
TTGAAGACTACCTTGTAGTTATTTTGGAAGCCGAAACCACCCAGATTTTACAACAAAAATTTGAACAAATCAATCAGATACCCGATGTAATCACTACCAACTTGGCCTATTTAAGCGAAGAAGATTTGCTTTAGTATGAGTTGCCGGAGGGCTATTTTTGAGTCAGCCGATAAACTATTACCCCATTTGCATCTGGGCTTGCTCGTAGAAGATGCGGAGGGTTTAAATCCCACCGTGGCGCCGAACAGTTTTGTTGATTTTAGCAATGACATTGTAAATGAAGAAATATTTGTTTTCGGTGTAAATTTTTACTGAATAATTAAGTTAACAGGAGGGAGTTCACATGCTTACTCATTTCTCCAAACGTGCTTTTATATTTTTATTTTTCCTGATGTTGATCTTTTTGCCTTTTTCTTTAAGTTTTTCACAAACCGAACCCATCAAAGGCATTCGCCAGAACACACCAGAAGTACATGCCCTGATCAACGCACGGATCGTGATTAAACCGGGCAAGGTCATTGACAGGGGGACGGTAGTTATTCGAGATGGAGTCATAGAAGCCATAGGCTCTCAGGTGACTCCACCACCCGATGCCCGCATCTGGGATTATGAAGGTTACACCATCTACCCCGGACTGATTGACTCTTACAGTCACATTGGCTTACCCAAAAAACCTCGCCAGAGGGGTCGTGCGCAGATGCCGGGCGGACAACCCCCTCAGAAAAAAGAGCCTCTCCAGGGTCCCCAACACTGGAACCCCAAGGTTCATCCGGAAAAAAGTGCGGCGGAGATTTTTAAACCCGATGAAAAAGAACTTAAGAAATATCGAAAACTGGGTTTTACTGCAGCTCTGGTGGTTCCTGATCAGGGAATATTTCGTGGAAGCAGTGCGGTGGTAAGTCTCCTGGATGGGAAACCCAATGAACAGATTTTAAAAGAAAAAGTAGCTCAACATCTGTCTTTCGAGCGGGGTGGCTTTCGCTCAGGAGTTTACCCAAATTCTTTAATGGGCGCCATTGCCTTGATACGTCAGACTTTGCTGGATGCACAGTGGTATCGTGATGCCATGGCAGCTTACAAGTTGAAACCACAGGGACAGACCAAACCCGAAACCAATGAGGCTCTGCAAGCATTGCAGAAAGTAATTCAAAAATCTCAGCCGGTGGTTTTTGAGGTAGATGATGAATTGAATTTTCTTCGTGCCTTAAATATTGCCAAGGAATTTGGTCTAAAAATCTGGATTCGAGGTAGTGGTTATGAGTATCGTCAAATTGATAAAATTAAATCTTCGGGAGTGCCGGTAATTTTACCGTTGAATTTTCCAAAACCTCCGGATGTGGAGACCCCGGAAGAGGCACTAAGTGTCACTCTGGAAGAACTCAGTCACTGGGAAATGGCTCCCGAAAATCCTAAACGGCTTCAGGATGCGGGCATTACCTTTACTCTGACTACCGCTACTTTGAAAAAACCTGAAGATTTCCCTCGACGGGTTCGTGAAGCCATCAAACACGGTCTTTCAGCCGATGCGGCTCTTGCTGCTTTAACAACCATTCCAGCGAAATTACTGGGCGTAGATAGACAATTAGGCAGTATTGAACCGGGCAAACTGGCTCATCTGGTGGTAACTGAAGGAGACCTTTTTGATGAGAACAGCAAAATTCGTGATGTCTGGGTGAATGGCAAACGTTTTGAAATTACCCCAAAACCTGAAGTAGATCCACGTGCCAAATGGCAACTTACCCTGAATCTACCGGAAAATAAAAGTTTATCTTTACAAATGACTATAAGAGGTCAGGTTAAAAAATTGTCCGGCAGTTTGCTTAAAGATTCCACCGAGATTAAACTGCAGAAAGTTTCTTTAGACTACAAACGTCTATTTATAGTTTTTAAGGGAGATAGTTTAGGATACAAAGGGTTGGTACGTATGACCGGTAAAGTGGAGGGGAAGGAACTGAGTGGTCACGGTCAGTTACCTGGCGGCAGGTGGTTCAAATGGGCGGCTACCTGGAAAGAGGCTGTAAAACCCCGGAAAAAGAAAGAAAAAAAGGCCGAAAAAATCGAGCCGGGTAAATTTACCGGGTGGCCTCCGGGTGCGTATGGGCGCTTGACACTTCCGGAACAGCCCAGATATGTTCTGGTGAAAAACGCTACCATCTGGACCTGTGGGCCACAGGGAAAACTGGAAAATGCCGACATGTTGATTACTCAGGGAAAAATTTCCAAAATTGGTAAAAATTTGTCCGCACCCAGAGGAGCCCTGATCATTGACGCAACCGGTAAACATGTAACCCCGGGCCTCATTGATGCCCATAGCCATACCGCCATCAGTGGCGGGGTCAATGAAAGTACCCAGGCGGTGACCTCTGAGGTACGCATTGGTGATGTGATCAACAGCAATACCATCAACATCTACCGGGAACTGGCTGGCGGCTTAACGGTAGCGAACTTACTGCATGGCTCAGCTAATCCTATTGGAGGCCAGAATGCAGTGATCAAGCTCCGCTGGGGAGCCCCTCCCGATGTCCTGAAATTTGAGGATGCTCCTCCCGGCATTAAATTCGCCCTGGGTGAGAATGTGAAACAGAGCAACTGGGGCGATCGATTCACTACACGTTACCCGCAGACACGCATGGGAGTGGAACAAATTATTCGTGACCGTTTTAAAGCAGCCCTGGATTACGAGAAAAAGTGGCAGCAGTATAATTCTTTAAAAAACAAAAAAGGGGTGATCCCGCCTCGCCGGGATCTGGAACTGGAGGCTTTACTGGAAATTTTACACGGTAAACGCCTTGTGCACTGTCACTCCTATCGCCAGGATGAAATTCTTATGCTGGTGCGTGTGGCAGAAGACTTTGGCTTTACTATCGGTACATTTCAGCATGTGCTCGAAGGTTACAAGGTTGCCGAGGCACTGGCAAAACATGGCGCCGGGGCGTCCACATTCAGTGACTGGTGGGCTTATAAATTTGAAGTCTATGATGCCATACCTTATAATGGTGCCCTGATGCACAATGCCGGTGTGGTGGTCTCCTACAATTCCGATAGCTCAGAACTGGCTCGCCGCCTGAATACCGAAGCAGCCAAAGCGGTCAAATATGGTGGCGTTCCGGAAGAGGAAGCCCTGAAATTCGTAACCCTTAATCCTGCAAAACAGTTGCATATCGATAATCGAGTTGGTTCGCTGGAGCCCGGAAAAGATGCCGATTTCGTCATCTGGAGTGGCCACCCCCTTTCCACGTACACCATTTGTGAGCAGACCTGGATCGATGGCCGCAAATATTTTGACCGCCAGGAAGATCTAAAACTGCGCGAACAGGTGGAGAAAGAGCGTGCTCGACTGATTCAAAAAGTACTGGCCTATAAAGAAAAGAATCAAAGAGGTGCTCGTGGAGGTCGAGGCCCTCGACCAACAAATTAAAATTAATTTCTGAGAAAATATCAGAATGGAAGATTTTGAAGGAGGAGTTATGAAGAGCAATCGCAATATTCACCGGTTCATAAATAATTTTACTTTTCTTGTCGTTTTATTTTTATGTTTTTCTTTTGCCCGATCATCTGACCAGATTCCCGCTGCCAAACAGGATCATCCCATTGCACTTGTCAATGGAACCGTTCATACGGTCAGTGGCGCAGTAATCGAAAACGGTACGGTTTTATTTGTGGATGGCAAAATTCAGGCCGTGGGTACCAATGTGGAACTCCCGCCGGCCACCGAAACGATTGATGTCACCGGCAAACATATCTATCCGGCTATGATTGCCGCTAATACCGCTTTAGGTCTGGTAGAAATTAATGCCGTGCGTGCTACCCGGGATTTTGCTGAAGTTGGAGATATTAAACCCAATGTACGGGCTGAAGTGGCTCTGAACCCGGATAGTGAATTACTTCCAGTTACCCGTGCCAATGGAGTAGCGCTCGCCCAGAGTGTTCCCCTGGGAGGCCTGATTTCCGGCACCTCGGCTTTAATCATGCTGGATGGCTGGACCTGGGAAGAGATGACACTCAAGGCCCCTCTGGGGGTTCATGTACGCTGGCCTTATATGGCCCCCATACGTTCTCCTTTTGTGCGACGCAGTGTTGAAGAACAACTTAAGGAACGTGACAAACAGTTAAGAAAAATTCGAGAGGCTTTTGCGGAGGCCCGAGCTTACATGAAAGCCAAAGAGGCTGAAAAACAAAAGGGCGTGCCCTATCATGACACCGATTTACGCTGGGAAGCCATGATCCCTGTATTAAAAAAAGAAATTCCCGTATTTGTGCATGCCAATGAAATTCGTCAGATTGAGGCTGCCATCGACTGGGCAGGTTCCGAGGATATCAACATGGTACTGGTGGGTGGTATGGATGCCTGGCGTGTAGCTGATGAGCTAAAAGCAAAAAATATTCCGGTTATTCTGGGCGGGGTTCATAACCTGCCCATGCGTCGCTGGGAACCTTATGATACCCCCTTTACCGTCGCAAAAAAACTTTATGAAGCAGGAGTGAAATTTTGTATTGGTAGCACAGGCAGCCCTTTTGAAGCTCCCAATACTCGTAATTTACCCTATCATGCTGCCACCGCGGCCGCTTATGGTTTGCCTAAAGAAGAAGCATTAAAAGCTGTGACCTTGTACCCGGCTGAAATTTTAGGGGTAGCCGATCGTGTGGGATCCATCGATGTGGGCAAAGACGCTACACTTATTGTAACCGATGGCGATCCTCTGGAAATCAGAACCCACGTGGAGAAGGAATTTATACAGGGCCGCAAGATTGATCTCGAAAGTAAACATACCCAGCTTTACACGAAATATCGAACTAAATATGAACGACTGGGCCTAACGAATGGTCGATAGGTATCTTAACTTGCATGTACATAAACTTTATCGAAAAGAAGATCAAACGTCAATATAATTCATAATTAAACAATAGACTAATGGATTACTGGATTCTTGGATTGATGAAAAATTTTTTAAATCATCCAATAATCCATGCTCCATTAATCTTTACTCATAATTACTTAAATTTTTAATAAATAATGAAATCAAGAAATCTGTCAGGAGGGATCGACTCTATCCAATATGGTTGGATGCTGTCTCTGATAGCTTGTTTTTGGACAGCCAGGTATTAAGCTTGACGATCAAAAAGAATTTCACCCTCTGATAAAGCCCTTTTTATGAAATAATTATCCTGGTTAAGCAAAGTCTCAATTTCGGTTACGGTATATGGAAAAACATCCACTGGAATAGTTAAATCATCCGGTAGATATTTAGGGATGCGATCAAGAAATTTAAGTATAAAGTAATTCTAACTAAAAGTCAAGCTTTAAGGTATTAA
>CAZMEG010000228.1:0-681 GCA_964565205.1 uncultured Cytophagia bacterium | reverse complement strand
CTATATGACAAGATCAGTAAAATATCTACATCACTAAAGGGGCCATATTTCTCAGTAGCATAAGATCCAAAAAGTATGATCTTTTTTATTTCAGGATGTTTTTCGGCCAACTGTTTAAAACTATGCCGAACTAATTGCATCACCCGTTCTTTATTCGCCGAGAATATTTTTACAGTAGTTAAGGATGGCTTTTGCATATTTTATAGCCTGTTCAGCTTCTTTTTTAGTATAATAATCAACCGGCGCCCCCATATCAAAACCATTTGGATATCGGGCGGGAATATAATGTTTATCTAATGTCTTGGCTTTATTTAATAAGTGTTTCGGTACATTGAAGCGTTTCGCCAATTCTGTAAAAAGCATTGTAATAGAGTGCCCCCACGCTTCTGAATGGATTTTTTGAAATACGGCTTTAATAGCTTTTTCTGCGGCCTGCTGTGCGGCAAAACAAGCCCATTCAAAATCTTCATCTTCGAGAGCATTTTCGGCGTGAGTCAAATCTCTTGTTGCCTGTCTCATCCAATCTTGATGACGTTCTGGCATTCTTTATTATGTTCTAATATAAAAATTTAATCAAATTATTTTTAAGTATAAAGTAAATCTAATTAAAAGTCAAGCTTTAAGGTATTAACAACGTTGCCTTCATTTGTAGGGTTGCAAATTAGAGCATAAAAATTACTC
>CAZMEG010000227.1:0-6044 GCA_964565205.1 uncultured Cytophagia bacterium | reverse complement strand
CTCTTGGGCCAGGAGAGGGGGACTTTAACCCAAAAAAATTCAGCAGAGAGTGTTAGAACATTCAAGCCATCCTAAATATGGCTAAAACGCGGTCCCTGACCGCGGGTATTTGGACAGCCCCCGGTTGGATTCTACCAATCCAGTTTGATCCCGCTACGAATCCACCGACCATAAAATTCATTTAGTCGAGTGCGGCTTTCGATACCAAAAAACTCACGTTTCGGTTCATTGAGCAAATTAATGGCTTCCAGATATAAATTAATTCCAGGTCGTATCTGATAACTCGCACTCAAATCTAACTGAAAATGATCATCATCAAAACGATCAAAATCCTTGTTTTTCCCTACCTTATTCATCACTTCACTGGTGTAGTTCAGACTTAAGCGGGCTGTGAGGCCATACTTTTCATAATTTAACCCGACATTGGCAGCATCACCAGCCTGCCCCGGAATTACATTTCGATCACTAAATTTAAGATCCGCATCCGATTCGACCAGAGTATAATTGGCAAATATGCCAAAACCACTCAGAAATCCCGGCAAAAAGGTGAATTGCTGCATCCAGTTAAATTCAGCCCCAACAATGGTTCCGCTTCCGCCGTTAACAGGTTGCTCGACATCAAAGCCATCATAAGGGCCACCTTCCTGTTTGAACACGCGGGTAAAAATGATTTTATCCAGAGATTTATAGAAAAGGCCACCTGAGATAATTCCTACCCCCTGGAAGTAATGTTCAAATAATATATCAAAATTATCCGAGATAGTAGGATCGAGATCAGGGTTCCCCAATAAAAGTTCACGATCCTCTGGAAATACCCAGCGATACGGTGCCAGGTCAAAATAATTGGGACGCGCAATGCTTCGAGTATAAGCAAGACGAACATTAGTAGTTGAGGTTACTCGATAACGAAAATGAACATACGGGAACAAATTATTATATGTCCTGGACTGATCGATCGGTTGTGAATTTAAAAAGTCACCATTATCATCAAATAGCAGTTCGATACCCTTATAGTTTGTATGGGTGATTTCATCTCGAACACCAGCCAGAATCATCAATTTCCCTATATTCACGGTATTCATCAGATAAAAAGCGAAAATATCTTCTTCGGCATCATAGCGTCCTCCTTCACCGTCCGTATCATCACGTCGAATTTGTTCACGTAAGCCATCGGGTTTGCCCTGAAACTGAAAAAAGAATGATTCATATTTTGAGGGATCTACAAAGGGACCCGGAAAGGTATTGTAGTGGTTATCCAGAAAATGATCCACCGTCGTTGAACTGGCTACCAGATCCATAGTCACATCCTGGTCCCCTTTCCACTTATATTTAAAACGACTGCTGTTGCGATCTTTTTGATCTACCTGAATTTTCGTGCCAAGTTTTAACTCGGAAAAGATATTGGAAAAATTATAAGGAGCCCTGAGATTTAGCTTAAATTGAAATCTTTTGTTTGAAGTGAAAGTTTCTCGAAAATCTTGATTATCTATTTCCCAGTGGCTTGGATCCATGAGATAAGCCTGATCGAGATTCAGAATGGAGAATTGGGGGAAATCAGTATCGGAAAGGTCGAGACTTAAATTCACTTTTTTATCTAACTGCCATTCAGATTTGAATTGTCCCGGATTCTTTTTAGTCTCATTGGCATAACTGTAGGATATGTCATAATCCAGATCGATACTCCCAAACTGATTCTTGCCCCCGCCTGAAATGGTGGCAATCTTTTGAATTTCGTTTCGATCCTGCATTTCAAAAGCCACTCTGGCCTTGCTTATCGTCGTTGCGTTAAGATAATCGCCTTTATTGAGACGCAAACGTACCATATTCCGGGTTTGATCATCGGTTCTGCGATTGAAAGTACCTCGCACATAAAATCGATTGAATTCATTTATTTTATATTCCAGCGTACTGCTGAATCCGAAATGATCACGGTTTGTGTCATAGTTAAAAAATCGCAGGTCGGTGAGTGCAAAAGGAATTTCATTTCCATTGACATCTTCCTCATTGCCCCAATCCATTTCATCTGAATGAGTGGCCATGTTATTACGATACCAGCTACCGCTAACCGTTACACCAAAATTTTTCTTTGCCCCCAGAACCGTACTGTAAGTCACCACAGCATCATAGAGAGGTTCGTTGGGCAAATCAGAGTACCCACTGCCAAGCTTGGCTTTCAAAACCGGCCGATTGTAATCAAAAGCACTGCGGGTTACCAGATTCACCGACCCACCTATGGCATCCGCATCCATATCCGGGGTAAGCGCTTTCACCACTTCAATCGAAGAGAGTTGACTGGCATTGATCACATCTAATCCGATAAAACGCTCCTCATCCTGAGGGGAGGCAATTCGTTCGCCATCAATGGTTACATTACTGAGTCGAGGTTCTGTACCTCGAATATTCACAAATCGACCTTCTCCCAAACTGCGCTGAACCGCAATCCCAGGAATCCGCTGTAATACTTCCGCCGTGTTCAGATCCGGAAAACGCTCCATCTCCTCTCGTGCCAGAACATTCTTAATGTTGGGTGCGTTCATCTGCTGGGTAAGTGCCTTCACCTGGCCTTCCCGCAGGCCCTCTACCACCACTTCACCTATTTCCACAGCACTGACTTCCAGAGCAATGTCCAGTTTCACCGTCTGTCCTACATCTGAGACTCGTACATCCGTTTCAAAATCTTTGTAGCCAATGTACTTAACCTGGAGGCGATAATTACCAACGGGTACGTTTTCAATTCGGTAATAGCCGTAGCGATCACTGGCCGCTCCTAAATTCGTTCCTAGCAGAATAACATTGGCCCCCGGTAGAAAATCTCCTGTACTGGCATCGGTAACCCGACCAACGATACGTCCAGAGGGTAATTGAGCCCTGACCTCTTGCCCTATGGCAACCAGTGTGAACAGGACCATCAGCTTGAAAATGATCTTAACTCTCATGGCGCAACTCCTCTTTTTGTTTGTTAAAACTTTCCTCCCGTCCATGGCCCCTCTTTTTTAAATTTTTTCCAAAAGAAATGCCCTCCTCTATGGCCTCCCTCGCGAAAACACCTTTATCACCTCCTCCAGCCAGACGCTTTCTATTTTATCAACAGCATGCGCTTGGTTTCTGTAATTTTGTTAGTAATTATTCGATAAAAATAGATTCCTGAAGGCAAATGCCCTGCGTTAAAAACCAAAGAATGCACACCAGGGGATTCCGCCTCATCAACCAGCGTAGCTACTACCTGACCCTTCAGGTTGATTATTTGTAATTTAACATGCGATTTAACCGGCAGGTGATAACGAATCCTGGTTTCTGGATTAAAGGGGTTCGGAAAATTTTGCTCAAGCACAAAAGTTTTAGGCGGCTCCAATGGCGTCGATCCCACGCTGGTTATGTTGCCCATTTCATTAAGCTTGAGCCAGAAAATATCATTATCTTTACTATAACTGTTGGTGGTCCCGATAATAATAACTCCCCCCTCGTCATCAAGTAGAAGATCTGAGGCCCCTTCGCTTTTTTCTCCACCAAAATTTTTACTCCATAGAACGTTTCCCTGGGCATCGGTTTTTACCAGGTACAGGTCGCTGTATTCTTTATTTGCCGAGAAGAAATTCACCGTAAATCCGGCTAAAAGAAATCCTCCATCAGAGGTTTGTCGCACTACGCCAGCTTCGTCATTATGTTCCCCACCAAAAACTTTGCTCCATTGAAGATTCCCCATCTCATCGGTTTTAATTAGATAGAAATCGCGAGCCTGAGCGCCAAAACTCGTGGTATAGCCAGCCACCACAAAGCCGTTATCATCGGTTTGTTGAACACTGAATCCTATATCCCAAATGTCCCCACCATAAGTTTTTTCCCACTGTACATTTCCGTTATCATCTATCTTAAACAGATAAACATCAAATTGACCGGCGCCAGAACTGGTTGTTGAACCGACAATGATATAGTTACCATCCCGGGTTACCTGAACATCGTGGGCAATTTCCCCACCATTGCCCCCGTAATTTTTACTCCAGAGTTTATTTCCCTGCTCATCGATACGCAGAACATATGCATCCCGGCCTGTAACATCTTTTTGGGTGGCTCCCACAATGAGGTAACCCCCGTTTGGAGCTCTTACCATTGCCGTGGCCCGATCATCAAGCACATCTCCATAGGTTTTATGCCATTGCTCATTGCCATCAGCATCTATTTTGATTATATAAACATCCTGCCCCCCAGCTCCAAAGCTGGCCGTAGTAGCAGCGACCAGGTACCCGCCGTCAGGTGTAGGCAAAATAGCGCTGGCACTTTCATTATCATCGCCACCAAATGTGGTAGTCCAGAGTACCTCTCCGTACTTATCTGTTTTTATGATGAGAACATCTGTAAAATCTTCTTCAGGCAGAATGGTGCTCCCTGCCAAAATAAACCCACCGTCCGCAGCAATTGCAATAGAACTGGCTCCATCAGCATCTAATCCCCCCAGAATCCGTTCAAATGTAATAAATCCATCGACAATGGAAGTACCAGCCCCGTGCACCCGATTGGTAAATTTTCCGAGGTTGCTTTCAATGATTATTTCAGCTTCTTTTGTGCCAGTACTCTGGGGTTCAAATTGTATGTCTAATACCAGATTCTCCAAAGGACCAAGAGTGATATTACCTGGATTATTTAGTATGCTAAAGCTGGATGAACTTTCCCCCTGAATTTGAATACTCGTTAAGTTAACGTTGCTCGTCCCTGTATTAAATACCAGTAACTGACGTTTGGCTCTACTACCAAGAGGAATTTTGCCCATATAGAGAGGTTGTGGGGAAATCAGTAATTGAGCGTGGATGTCAGAGGTGGCAATTAATAAGGAAGCGAACAAGATGGGAGTCACCCAAGTAATTTTTAGCATTTTTATCCTTCCTCTTTAATGGATTGCACAGCTCCATTGGCGGCAGCCAACGACCCACAGGATTGCCTGACCATCAATTTTGTTCTAAGAATCACCTGGGCAAAAGGGCGTGTGGGTTCGGCAATTCTCTGAAATAGCATCTCAGCCGCACGCCGCCCGATTTCATAAGCCGGCTGGTGTACTGCCGTAAGGGGTGGATTTAATGAAATGGCCCAGTACATATCGTCAAATCCCACAATGGCAATGTCATGCGGAATTTTCAAGCCCCGTCGATGAATAGTTTCCAGAGCCCCAAGGGTAATCAGGTTGTTTCCGGTGAAAAGGGCAGTGGGTGGGTTGGGTAAATCCAGAAGCTCAGCCGTCAAGGAGCGTCCACTTTCATGTTTGGAATCACCAAACTTTATCAGGTTATCATCGAGCTCAATATTGTAATCAGAAAGAGCTTTTTTGTATCCCTCTAATCTCTGGCGACTGGTAGGAATTTGCAAAAGTCCGGAGATATAGGCAATACGCCGATGCCCGGCTTTAATCAGTAGTTCAACAGCTTCATAAGCTCCACGAAAATTGTCTACCAGAACTACATCCACATCCACATCAGCCAGACCTCGATCCACACAAACTATGGGCAAACCACTCTGTACCAGTTGAATGACATCTTTATCATGTTCATGTACCGGAGCGACGATCATGCCATCCACGGATTCCGATCGCATGATGTTTAGATATATTTTTTCCTTTTGTTCATCCTGGGCAAAATTGCACATCAGTACAGCATATTCGTGCTCGTAAGCCGTCTCTTCCACTCCCCGTACCACCTCCACATAAAATGGATTACGGATATCCGGTATGATAAGACCGATGAGTTTGTTACGTCCATCCCGGGCTCGAAGTCGTCTGGCAACACGACTGGGCTGAAAACCCAGCGCTTTGACAGCTTTTAACACTTTCAAACGGGTTTCTTCATTAACGTTTTTTGAATTATTGAGAACCCTGGAAACCGTGGCAATGGAAACGCCCGCTTCCCGTGCCACATCTTTCAGATTAGCCATGTAAACGTTTTCCCAATATTTATTATTGTTTTTATTGGATTTGTATGATTATATTTAATTATTTATGATAACGATTACACAAATATAAATAATCACCTCCCCAATGTCAAGTAAAAAATATACAAAAT
>CAZMEG010000226.1:0-6063 GCA_964565205.1 uncultured Cytophagia bacterium | reverse complement strand
CCATTAAAAACAATCTTACCCTGGTCAACTTTACTATCATTCACAAGGCCGGTGAAACCCTCCAATAAATCAGAATTTTTTACAAAACGAAGCACCGGTATATCCCATTCTAATCGACAGGTAAAACTGCCAAGCAAATTATTGGGTTCATCGACGTTAGACATGTCTATTTTTATGGCTACTGTGATGGTATCACCCTGATTTGGGTTAGCCTTGGATGGGACCACAATAGATTTAACATTGTTCCGGGTATAAGCAAAATTGCCTGTTAATAAAATCAAAGATAAAATGTAAAATAATCTTTTATGAATCATTTTTGCTCCTTGTGTTTATCCAAAAGAAAATCGGAGAGAGAAGATTCGACTTTTGTTAAAGAGTTTATCGAAGCAGGACAGAACGCTTCCTCCAGTGGGAATGGAACTGTAAGTCCTGCATCAAAAGATAAAAGAATTAAACAATCTGTGGAATTAGTTATACCATCTTGATTCACATCACCTACACCTTTGATAATTCGTTCCTCGAATTCTGGAGGAATAGGATTTCCTACATCAAAGGTAAGACAAATAAGGGCATCGGTAGAATTCACCTGATCATCACCATTTATATCGCCCAGAAGTAATGGACTACCGATAGTATAAGCACAATCATTGACTCCGAGTTTGGGTAATAAATTGTTAAACGAAACCGCTGCAGCCATAGCGGAGAAGTCAAGATCAAGTCGGCTGCCAACATCGTGGCTGCCTTTAACAACAAATTCCACATTAAGGATTAAAATGTCCCCGGCTACGCCAGACGGTTTCGTGCCATTGAAAAGAAGTTCGCCAGATTTTACATTATCCTGGTTAATAAATCCGGTAAATCCGGATTCAAGAGATGCCCCGGTAAATTCCAACAAAGAAGGGTCCCACGATAACGAGCCACTAAAGCTTCCCAGTAAATCATCGGGGGCATCTGAATTAGTTAAATCCACGTGTATCTCCACTTTAATGGGACAATCTTCTGGAGGATTCAGAGGGCACACTGCACTGGCGAGCACATCGGGTAAAATACCTCTGGGTACAAAGGATAAGCCGCTAATTACAGGAAAACCGGTGGGACCGACGAGGGTTCCCTGTCCTGTATTGCGGTCAATAATAATCAAACTTCCCGCGTTTGGATCACGGCCCCCCAGACCTCCATATAACAGACCATCGGGGCCAAATTCAAGTGCTGAGACCTCGGTAAATCCTGTTTCTCCGATAAGAGTCCCGGCACCCGTTTCCGTATTAATGGTGATCAAATCACTGTTAGTACCTGGTCCTGAAGTAACCCCGTAGAGAGTGCCATCGGGTGCAAAAGTCAGGCCTCCTACATTTTGAAAGCCAGTGGGACCAATAAATGTCAGGCTTCCTGTAGCCTGATTTACTGTGACCAATTGCGAGGGACTCCCTGGGGAAGGGACAAAGGTCCCAAACAGAGTACCAGAAACATCAAATTCCAGACCATTAACGACTCCAAAATCGTGAATCCCGACCAGTGACGGCGTTCCAGTAATGAGATTGAAAGTGATTATACTGCTATTGCCCCCTCCTGTCGAACCAAATAAGGTAGCATCTTCACGAAATTCTATTTCGCTTACCGGGCCGAAGCCTGTTGATGGTCCTACTGCGGAGCCAACCCCGGTGGTCGGATCTACTGTAATGAGGCTGTTCCCGCGCCCTCCAGTTGAGGCATATAAAGTACCCAGTTCCGGAAGTTTTCCAATGCCAAAAGTTAAACCCGAAGCGTCGGTCATTCCAAATGCATAAATGGAGGATTCATCGGCAATGAAATCAGCATTGAAATCTCTTAATACAACCACACTACTCATATTTTCAATCACATAAACATTCCCGGCAGGGTCAAGAGTAATTCCGTTTTCGGAAGAGAAAGGAAAATTAAAGCCCGTAGCGAAAGTTATTTGATTATCTGCAATTAAATTACCATCTGTATCTGTAAGGACTTCGATTGATCCATTAAATGAATCAACCACGTAAACGTTTTCGTTTTGATCCACTGTCAGAGAAACCGCGCCAGGGATCCCATTAGAAAATACGGTAGAAGCGTCGGCAATAAGGTCACCATCGGTATCGCTAAAAGTTAAAATTTGATTCCCAACAGCATCAATGACATAAATAGTATTGTTAAACGCCTTTGAAAAACCGATTGAAACCACTGAAGATGGTGGGATTACTCCGGGTGCCGGAACAAAAGTAGTGGACACATCGGGTAAATTGTCCCCATTGATGTCCTGAAAAGTTCTAACGGCACCTGTCAGGTCGCCAATAAATACAATATTTTCATCATTTACATGTATATTCATACCATCACCGTCTGTAAGGCCACTATCCCAGGTATGAAAAACATCAGCAAAAAAGTTTTGAGGGTCATCAGAATCCTTATAAACGGAGATTATACCGTTTACACCACTGCTAACTAATAAATCTCCATTGCCATCAAAGGCTAATTCTACCGGATTTTGCACTCCTGTGGCAGGCCCTGGTGTTAAGCTATCGGCAAAAACATTTTTAGCATCGGCGATAAAATCACCATCTACATCGGCAAATGCATTAATTCCTGCAATGCCACCATTTCCTATGAATAAGACGCGCGCCGTGTTACTTCCCGGACGCAGGGGTTCCAGCACAAGTGGCTCTAAGTTCAAGGTAAAAGAGGTAGTAAATCCTGCCATGTTACCAGCATTGATGGAAACTTTTAATTCCACGGCTCCAGGGACAGGAGCCGCAGCATCAATCAGCACGTCAAAATCGAAGGAAAATTGACTTGCCCCGGGAGCGATGTTCCCCAGGAAGACATCTTCATCCAAGACTTCAATAAATGGTGGGAAAGGCCCAATTAATCGAGCCTCCACATCAAATGCATCCAGGCTGCCATCATTTCTTATGGTGATAGGGATATCTATGCTCTCGCCTGGATTTGGTATGCCATCTCCATTACCGGAGCCACCAAAACCCAAAGCGCCATCATCGATTAAAAATTCTTCAAGTACTAACGGCCCCACCTGTGTGGTGGGGTCACTAACGATCCGGATATTATCTATATACCAGCCCTCAAATGAATTATTAATACCATCTCCCGTATCAAAAAAGAAGCAAATTTTTATCGTCTTCCCCGCAAATGCCGAGAGGTCTATAAATCTGGGAACAAACCCTGTGGTAGCATTTTCCTCAAAGATAGTATTCCAGGTCACACCACCATCCTCTGATATCTGCACTATGGGATGTTCAAATGGTAAACCCTCCATATCGGCAAAATGAAAAAATTCTAATATCACGCCAGATGTCGCACTGGTTAAATCAATATCTGGAGAAACAAGCCGTCCACTGTTTACAGACCCGGTGTCGTAGTTAAACAATTCTTCCTGCCCGTAATACCAGCTCGTACTGGAGCTCACCGAACGATTGGTGGTTTGATGCCAGAGCGCTGTGCTACCTTCTACAGTCCAGCCATTAATTCCTTTTTCCATATCATCTTGAAAAATTACATTTCCATTTGTAAATGGATTATTAAAAATAATATTAATATCATTTACAGGGGTCCCGGCTGCAGGAGTTACTGGATCAAATTCGGTAATAATATCGGAGGTAGGATCAGATGATTCACCGGGACCATTGTAATATTCTTCCGGTCCTACAAAAGGAAATAATGGGTTTGTAGAAAAGCCCCCCAAAAGAATTTGATCAATTTCCACCCGATAATTTTCGCCTGGAGACAAACCATTAATGTTATAAAGTCCCTGTAAATCTGGATTACCATCTGGATGGCCAGCTATAAAATCACCAGAAATAGCCGAGACAGCATCCAGAAATGGATGAGCCGTGCTGCGCACTATTACATTGACTCCATTTGCAGGAGTGACACCATTCTGGAAAAAAACGTGTCCGCTTATGGTCCCGGTGGTGGTAATAAAATCCTTTTCTGGATATAGTGTAGATAATATGGCTCTATCATCGGCCATAGGATCTGTCCCCTGACCATCAATACTGAATGGATACATAATTTCCACCATTTCAGGAGCTGGAACACCAAAACCGGTATCTTCTTGCAAGATCAAAGCCTGACCGTTCACAACTGAATGCGCCAGACCGGAATAATGGCCAAATTCATGCACCATGACTTTAAACATATCCTGGGGATCATTAAATTCACGATTGTTAGGATCGCCATCCATGAAGGCACCATTTAAAAAAGCCAACCCTTCCACATTTAAAAAATTTGTCAGGTCGAAAACTTCCGGTGTGGCGAAACCAATAATCCCCGTGCCTGCTCCAAACAATAACTCAAAAATAGCGCCATCCTCATCAAACACAATGGGATTCAAGCCATCGATAGCCTCTGGAAAAAGAAACGAGTCAAAATTTGTTTCATCTACATCTACAGACAGTGGCCCTGCATTTATATAAGTAACCGAAGCGGTGGCAACCTCCTGCCATTTGTTAAAAGCCGCTTCGGTCATTGACACGGCAGTAGCATTATTCCAGCCAAATGGTACGAAGCCCAATCCTCCTTGATCTGGATTAAAAGGTACGGGTTTGGTGACATCCCAGACAAATGCCTTGCCTGTGGGTGGATCCACATTTAATGGTCCTCCGGCAAAAAGGGATGAAATTAAACAAAAAACTACTATTATGCTCCACAATTGTGGGCCTGGAGTTTTCGAATAGTATTTCATTATTCCTTCCTTAAACAAAAATTTCTAATTATTTGAGCAACTTCTTCAGGATGCTAATAAAAGTTTCCAGTTGCATTGCTCCACCCCTGGTATTAAGAACATCCAGTTCGCTCGCACTAAATTGTCGGATCCTATCAGGCTCTTCCTGCTTCACATTTTTAAACAGCCCGGCATTATTGTTACCATTTACAACCATTTCTTTTCCGGTGAAACTTTTATAAATCTTAAAACTACCCTGATACAAACCAATGGGGGCACTGAGTCCAATAGCACTCTCTTTGCTTAGAAATAATAGAATTTTGTCATCGAGGCGATATGTGGGGATACCGGGAATCTGCAACTTAAAGCCATAATTGCCCTGGACTTTCATCTGTGAGGATCCTAAAAAACGAAAGGTTATTTCTTCACGCTCATTTCCTTTTATAACATGCTCTACTTTGACACGATAAACCGTACACGGAATCTGTTTACCTGAGGGTCCTTTAACCGTGCTAAATTGAATGGAAAGAATTTTTGCTGTAAATATTTTTTCAGCGCGATTTGCCAGTTCAAGCAAATTCATTGGTTTAACCGTGGTAGCCTGAATGACGGTTTGAGCAAAAATAATGAGCAAAGTCATTAAAACCGTCCAAATTAATTTAATTTTCTTTTGTTGCATGTTACATTTCCTCCCGGTTTTGCTTTAACATCTGTTTGCGCAAAGCCTCAATTTCCGGTAAGCTCAACTCCCTGAGATTAATATTTTCCGGGAACTTAATACCGCGGAATTTTCCCAATCGGACTTCTCTCTGGAGCTCTTCAAATTCATCTTTGCTCAAATTGGTATCCCCAAAGCTTGGCTGTGATTTTTTAAAATTTGCCCGGTTTTGTCCAGTATTAGTTTCATGATTTCGCTCTTTTAATTGGCGTGTCCTTGCCATATCAGTTGTGCTATTATTCATCAAAATATCTCGCCAATCCTGCGCCGAGTAAGCCGCCTGCCTGTGCACACGTTTATTTAGCCACCCGGATTTTTTCAAACTTTGCGAAAATAAAATCACGGTAGCCATTCCTAACAGGGCAATGAATACGAAAAAATAAATAAATTTTGAGCCCATTTTCTCTCTCCTTAAATTGTAACAGATGATTAAAATTTTAAATGGAAGGGCGAATTATATCACCAAAAATTTTAAAAACAGCAAATCAAATCCCAACTGTGCGAAGAAATTATTATATAGTTCAAGATAACCTATTTCCTTAGAATGTCAACGATTATTTCTTAAAAATCAGAACCTTAACGAAAATTAATAAATCTAAATGGCTATTAATTTAACAGCGGGTAATCCTAACCGAGGTTTTGCTTTAAATTTGTA
>CAZMEG010000225.1:0-6111 GCA_964565205.1 uncultured Cytophagia bacterium | reverse complement strand
ATGATTCCGTCGTCATCGTTGTCCTGATTGTCAAATTGATTGCCCGGACTTTCCAGAAAGGCGTACCCGGCCACAGCCAGTGGCTGGAAACCGCCGAATCCAATGCCATCGTTGTCTCGCGAGAAGGCGATATCCAGCAGAGTATCCCATTCCAGTACGTCATCGTCCTGGTCGGCGCGGCCACCAATGCCTGAATCCCCGCGCATGCCAAAGGCCATCTTTTCCCGATCAAACAGGCTGATATTGGTGATCTCGTACAGCCAGAAAATCACGTCCTCCGCCAGTACCTGCGACCACTGCAGACCCCGCACCAGAACCAGCACCCCGATGCCCCGTCGAGTGGAGTCGGTAGGATCGGGGAAAAAGGCAAATTCTTCATCGTTGCGATCATCGTAATAAAAATAACTTTCCTGATCGGCCTGGAACTGATTGAGGCCAAAAAAGCCATTCCAGTTGCCATCCCATTCGACGCCTTTGCCCGAATCAGGCCCCACTGTCATTTTGGGCCAGAAGGGCGGCCAGGTCTGCGGCTTATCGCTCAAAGCGGGAGAGTCCTGCCCTTCCGCGGCGAAGCCCGGTAATGGTTCACAGCCCCACTCTTTGTTGCCGATTCGTGGCTCTGGATCAGTACGTTCACGGTATTCTGTGACCACCGAATGAAAAATCTGTCCGGTGGTATCTCTTGCTTCTGTAGCAATCAATACTGCAATGCCATCCATATAAAAATGACCGGAACCTTTAGGCCACTCACCATTGGGCGGATTATCAAACAGGTTCACCTGCCCGGTGTTGAGAAAAGTCGTACGAACCAGGTTGCCATCATGAATGCCCAGTTTACGATATATTTGATCACTCACCGGCAAATTATGAAAGCCCCGACGTTCAAAATTTTCGGGATCCTGTCCATGTGCATGTTTATTGAGTAAAAAACTGAGCAAAATTAAAAGCCCATATATGAATCTGGAACGCATGTTCCTCACCTCGAATTTTGAGTTCTAAGTTTTATAAAAACTTGGCTCATGATCGTTTGCTAAAAAGTAATTCCCAGACCAAGACGAATTTGGCGGGGTGGAGAATAAAAGTCGGGTCGATTTAGAAAATCATCCAGTGTACTCACCACTACGGCCTTGGCAATATCTTCACGACCCGGTAACACCGTATCACTGGCACGACCCGTCTCCGGGAAAACCTCGATAGCATTTCGACGATCGAAAAGGTTAAATACTTTTAAGAATAATGTATAATCTAAGTTACCCACACTAAAACTTTTGGACGCTTGCAAATCAAATGTATAGGTCAAGGGTTTTTTCTCGCTATTTTCAGGAAAGGTGGTAGTACGACGGCCAAACAAAGTAGGTGTGTAGGGCTGTCCGCTCCCAAATCGTCCGATCAGGCCGACACTCCAGGATTTTTGGCCCAGAAAAATAGTGCCATTTAAAGTATGGCGCTGATCCCAATCGAGGGGGACCTGCTGAATTTCACTCTCGATGGGGGGGACGGAAATATTGTCCAGAAATACAGCATCGGGATCTGAGGCGTTTCCCTCGGCAACCATAAAAGTATAATCCAGTGTGACTCCCACAATATCATTAATGGGTCGCTTCTCGATGCTGATTGAAAAGCCGCGGGTGTTCCCGTAATCCCGATTGATATATCGAGCATATCGAGTTTGTTGACGGGTGCGTATAATCTCGGTCCCCAGCAAATTTTTAATGTCTTTATAAAATCCTGTTACATCAATAACTATCTGATCGGTGATCTGTTGTTGCAAACCAAATTCAAAGGCAATGGTCTGCTCCGGTTCCAGATCAGCATTGCCAATAATGGAATTCAAACCGCCCGTCTGCACCTCAAATTCCGGGTTGGAGTAAAGAAATTGAAACGGAGGAATCTGAAAAAAGTGTCCGTAGGAAAAGTGCAGAACTCCGCGGTCTGAAATAGGATAAGCCACACCAATACGAGGGCTGATCTGAATCTTTGATTTGGCCGGGAATTTTGCCGAAGTTGTCGGGTCCCGCAGATCCGAGGGCACCACGTAATCGGAGTTAAATAAATCATAACGTACGCCTATATTGACAATCATGTCCTGCAGTTCGATCTTATCCTGAATATAAGCCGCAAATTCCACAGGATTCACTAAATACTGATTTCGCCCAAAGGGGCCCTGCAGTTCTGGATCAATGCTGGGCTTAAAACCGGTTTTATCGTTATTGACAATTAAGAACCAGAGAAAATCCAGACGGTGAAATTTTGCTTCAAAACCGGCCTTGACCAGATGTACGGGGGTGATCTGACTGGAAATTTCCCCTTTAGCGACTAAAGTTCGGGTGGAACGATATTGATGATCCAGTTTGGCACCACGAGGTGCAAAGTTAAAGGGCGGCCTTTCAAGAAAATGACTGGGCGGGTAGCGTGGATCCAGAGGATTTTTGAACACAAAGCGCTTATTTTCACTAAACACTCGAGCAAATTTCAGGGTGTAAAAAGTGCCCGAATTTAGAATGTGATTCCAGGTAAAAATAAAAGTGTTGGCGTTTTTTTGATGCCGGTAATCTCCATCTGGATTGTATTTGAAATCATGATCATATTCTCGCCAGCGCACCCGGTCCCAGGAACCACTCAAAGAAATCTTCATGGTGGGATTTAATTGAAAGGTGAATTTGCCCTGCAAAGCCAGGGTTCGTCTTGGATTAAGGGCTACAAAAGCTGAATCCCCGGTGGGATAAATCCGCCAGTTTTTTGCCTGAGGATCCGAAAAATCCGCTGAGTCGGCGACATTGAACCAGCGCTGTCCCCACAGGTAACCGTCATCGTCGAAACGTCGACCACTTATAAAAAATTTTACTTTTTTACTGGTGCCTGGAATGGGACCGCTGATTGAACCCTGCAAATCGGTCACACTGAAAGGACGTATCTGACCAAGATGCATATAGACATCGTCTGGGGTGTAATAACTGCCGATGAATCCCTGGAAATTGCCGGTGAGATGATCTGTGCCGCTTTTGGTGGTAATGTTGATGATGCCGGATTGGGCCTGGCCGTATTCGGCATTGAAAGTACCACTAACCACGGTGAGTTCCTGAATGGCATTATTTTCTACCTGGACCCCGTTGGTTCCTGAGAAGGGGTCCGTCACCGGGATACCATCTACCAGATATTGAATTTCATTGGCTCGTCCACCACGGATGTGAATACCCCCTTTGGCATCCTGTACCACACCCGTTTGTAAAGTTACCGCCTCCTCAAAGCGCTCAATGGGCAAAGCCTCGAGTTGTTCAGATCCTACTACCGATGCCGTAGAGGTTTGATCTACCACAATCATGGGACGTTCGGCCACGACTACCACTTCGTCTCCTAATTCCACCGCCTCTTCTTTTAACTGGAAATTTATTTTTGTGGTCAAATCCACGGATACCTGTACATGGTTAACCACAACCGACTGATAGCCAATCATGCTGGCTTTCAACTCATAAGTGCCCGGTGGAACATTTAAAATCACATAATTCCCCTGCAAGTCCGCCGCTGCCCCCAGAGTCGTATTGAGTAAGATGATATTGGCCCCCGGTAAAGGCTCACCATTGAGATCGGTGACTTTACCTGCAATTTTCCCTGTATTTCCAGCCATTAAACAGGTAGCTAAAATCAGTAAAATCCCGAAAATGGAGGCAAATCTACACATTGTGAACCCCTTTAATATTGGTTTGTATGTGATTATTCAGAACAAAGACTATTGGTTATCATAAATGACCAGATCCATTCTGTTTGTGGCTTTTCCAGTTTGAAATTAAGGAATCTAAGAGACCTGCCATCGAATAATTCTGTAACCCTCAAATAGTCTACGCATTACCAGAGCCATGCAGCCCATGATTTCATAGTCCTCATTGTATTCAAACGGGATCAGCTTGATGTCTTCTACGTTTTCGGCAAAAACTCTTTGTTGCAATTCTTTCATGACTTCCGGTTCAATCAAATGCCAGGCTTTAATCATCTGCCCTGTGATGTAAAAGGTATTAATTCCCAGGCCATTAAAGATATTTGCTATGCCCAAGCCCAGATATCGCCCTGACTCTTTAAGTGCTTCGATGGCCACTTCATCACCTTTCAGAGCTGCCGCAATGATGTTCCCCACATGTCGTTCTGCTTCGCTCTGCAATTTGGTCTCTCCCACTATATTCTGTTGAACCCCCTCCGGTAACGGCATGAGTTTTAAGTCATAAGCTTCTGCCACCCGGCCAAAATGACGGAATCCCACACTACCCTCTTTATAACCCAGATCATCCTTAAGGGAAAGCTGCCAGTTAGCCGGTTCCGATTCATGGGCTTTCCAGGCTTTCATTCTAATCCAATCACCGAACACACCCACTTTAATGATATATTCCTCAGCAGGGTCAATTTTCAGTGGATAAAACGCCAGCCATTCCTCTTCCACTTCATGATCTTTAATCCGACGGCGCATAAACGCCAGATTATATTTTTCCTTTAGTTGATAGCCATAGGCAATTAAAGCATAATACCAGCAATCCTCCGATTTAACTTTTATGAGAATCCCGGCTGAATCGTAGGGGCCTACTTCTATAGCCTTCACTCGTCCGGTAACTACAAAATTTCCATATTCATTCTTTTTAAAAACGATATTGTCGCTTTCACGCCCGGAAATTCCTAAAATAAATTTATTGTCTTTTACAATCGCCTGTCCCGTGCCCCCCACAACATAATCATTAAAATTTAAAAGGCGATCATCAAAAGCCAGGTGCCAGTCTGGAGCTGTGCATCCCACCGGTTCGGTCAATTCCCCGGTTTCACCAAAAGCATTAACAGGCTGCAATTTATAAAAATATCTGGTTCTCTCTACGATGGAGACATCAATGAAAGGTGGATGAGATACTTCGGCAATCTGTGTTTTGGGTGTGGCTTCAAAATCACTTTTTGTATCACGATAAATGATATATTTTACGATGCTGCCGTTTGTTTCCTGCCAGTCCAGTTTAATACCATTCAAAATAGAACAGGCCTTGAGACCCTGAATAGCCTCAATTTTATTAGGCTGGCCTTTGCGAAATTGATATCGATACTTAAGTCGATTATAACGCCGAATCGTTGCCCAATCGGAAGCATAGGCTTCCCAGCAGCCCCGGTTCCCACAGGTACATTCTTCCCCCACTTCATTAATAGTGGTGTGGCCAAATTCGATGCTACTGGCATTGGTTCCCCGCAACAATTGTTGGTTTAAAACAATACCTACCCCAATACCATCGCTTACTTCCACATGAACAAAATTGGTCAGGGCTTCATCTTTTTTGCTGAAAAACAACCTGGCCAGGGCTTCAACATTAGCATTGTTTTCTACATAAATAGGTACATCAAATCGTTTTCCCAAAATTAAATGTACAGCCACATTGTTCCAGTTTAATTTTGGCGCATGTAAAATATAATGGTGATCAATACTAACCAGACCCGGCACACATACACCAATACCCAGCAACTTTTCATGGGGAATTTCCTGGATTAATCGAAAGAGCTCTTCACCACAATGCTGCAAACATTTTTCAGCATTCTCTTTTATGGTGGTAAGCACAGTTTTCTTGATAACATTGCCTTCCATATCCCCTACGGCTATGATGGAAGTGTCTCGATGAATACTGATAGTTCCGACGATAACGCCAGAGCTTGCCAGCTTTAATAAGGTTGGTCTTCGGCCACCTGTAGATTCTGCTACACTAATTTCTTGAACAAGTCCCTCATCAATAAGTTCGTTGACAATATTGGATATAGTCCCCTTGGTTAATTGGATTCTTTTGGCAATTTCTACTCTTGAAATAGGCTGGTACTGGCGGATTACATTCAAAATCACGCAACGATTGATGTTGCGTACATTTGAATGATTCCCCGGTATGAACTGTTCTTTCTCATAAAAACTCATTGTTCATGCAAAGGCAGGTAATACTTAGTTTTTTATTTAAACTTGCATGAATATAGAAAATTTTAAAATAGTAGTCAAGTATTTTTTAAAATCAAACAATAATTAAATATTATCTGGTCATTTATGGTTTTAAATTCCAATTTACTTTACCAATTAACCTTAATAAAATCAATAAATACAATCTATTTAAT
>CAZMEG010000224.1:5639-6118 GCA_964565205.1 uncultured Cytophagia bacterium | reverse complement strand
TTTTCAGTTATAGAATAATGCAAGGAAGCATTTATAAAATTCAGCATTTTAGGAGGTTGAGGTTCATGCATAAGTATTTCTATTGTCTGGTATTGATACTTCTCTCGGCTAATTTTCTCTTCCCGGAAGAAGATTACTGGCAACAATATGTTCATTATACCATGAATGTGACCCTGCTTCCCGCAGAGCACGCCCTTAGCGGTGAGGAAACCATTATTTACCAGAATAATTCACCCGACACCCTGTATGAATTTTATCTGCATCTTTATCCCAATGCCTACCGCGGTAAAGAATCCATTAAAGCTCAGGAGGCACGGAAATTTTACCGGAAACTCCTGCGTCATCCGGAAGACGCCGGTTATATCAACATTGAAACCTTTCGCATTTTAAGCGAAGATCAGCCTGGTGATTCTTTAACGCTCACAGCTTTTCAAATCAACGATACGATTCTGAAAACAGAGCTCCCCAAACCTTTACCC